>JBAVOD010000370.1:0-9407 GCA_049691735.1 Bacteroidales bacterium | reverse complement strand
ATCCAACACTGTAATCTTTTACAGTCATCTTAAAAGATAACGTCATGGTTACGAAATAAAACTGTACCTAACACATATTCAGTTTTTTATCGGATAGAGGTTAAAATGTTTACTAATCCTTGCTCCTGACATAGAAGAAAAGTGATGAGGAAGATACCGGAGTTATTACATCGTTTTTTTTCTGCAATGTCAAAATCATCGTCACCGGGGGAAGAGCATATCGACCAACTCTTTTCCTGGTTCCTGATTCTTGCCGCCGTAATTATGACTGTCGTGATTGTTTCAGTCCTGATCGGGGCAATAAAGTACCGTTCAGGGAAGATTCAGGGTGAACCCAAACAGATAACCGGAAACAATTGGATTGAAGTAATATGGACTTCAATTCCCCTTCTGATCCTTGTCTTCTTCTTTTATTTCACTGTGAAAGACATGAGTGTATTAGCCGTTCCGCTGAATCCTGCCCGGCATCCTGATATAAATATAACCGCCCATCAATGGTGGTGGGAATTACAGTATCCTGAGTATAATTTTACCACGGCAAATGAACTGCATGTACCAATCTTGGATAAGCTTCTTGCAGAGATAGGTTCGGCTGACGTAATACACGACTGGTGGGTTCCGGCACTTGGGCCGAAAGTTGACGCCATTCCCGGCCGTTCAAATTATTTATGGATAGATGCCACCAAACCGGGTGAATACCATGGCTCCTGCAGCGAGTATTGTGGCACACAGCATTCAGGAATGAGAATTCTTGTGATAGCCAGTACAAATACAGAATTTGAACAATGGGTAAAGGATCAGCAGAAAATTCCTCCGGTACCTACTGACAGCCTTGGTCTTGCCGGGTACAGGCTTTTTCAGGAAAGGACATGCAGTGATTGCCATTCGATAGCAGGAACAAACGCTAAAGCCCACATCGGACCTGATCTTACACACGTTGCCGGCAGACAGACCCTGGCAAGCGGGGTGGTCATAAATACTCCTGAGAATATGTACAAATGGGTAAAAAATCCCCAGGCATTAAAAAAGGGGGTCCATATGCCTGATTTCCAGCTTCCGAATAATGAAGTAAAAGCTCTGGTCAAATATCTGGAGGAATTAAAATGAAATTAAAGATAAATATTCCCGAATCCACAGTTCGTATCCCGGGCATCAGGAATGGCGAAGGACTCCTGCAATGGCTTTCAACAGTCGATCATAAGCTTATCGGGATCATGTACCTGTGTGCCGCCATGTTCTTCTTCGTTCTTGGTTTTACAGAAGCCTTATTGATGCGGATCCAGCTTATGCGTCCCGAGAACACTTTTCTCTCTCCTGAAGCTTATAACCAGATTTTTTCGACTCACGGCACAAACATGATCTTTCTTGTCCTGACCCCGATGCTTATCGGCTTTGGAACCTACAGCCTGCCCCTCATGATCGGTGCCAATGATATGGCTTTCCCGCGGTTAAATGCCTTCAGCTTCTGGATGTTCCTAATGGGCGGATTGCTTTTTTATTTCAGCTATTTTGCAGGAGGCATGCCAAATGTAGGCTGGTTCAGTTATGCACCGCTGAGCGAGAAGTATTTCAGTTCTTCTCCGGGTGTCAGTTACTGGGCAATCAGCCTGATTCTGATGGGAATCGGATCAATGGGGGCTGCATTGAATTTTGTGGTCACAACCTTGACAATGAGGGCAAAAGGTATGAGGATGAACCAGCTTCCACTGTTTGTCTGGATGATGTTCGTGAATTCTTTCCTGATTCTGGCAGCGTTCCCGGTCCTTAATGCGGCATTAGTCATGATCCTTATCGACAGGCAATTAGATGCACATTTTTTTGTGAGCGCTACCGGTGGCTCACCATTAATGTGGCAGAATTTGTTCTGGGGCTTTGGTCATCCCGAAGTATATATCCTTGCATTACCGGCATTTGGAATGATATCGGAAGTCATACCTGTCTTTTCACGAAAACCGATATTCGGTTATGAGTTCGTCGCAGCTTCCTCAGTGGCTATCATGCTGTTATCATTCGGAGTCTGGATGCACCATATGTTTGCAGTCGGATATGGAATCACGATCGATGCTTTCTTCGCGGCTACAAGTATGCTGATTGCCGTACCCACAGGTGTGAAAATATTCAACTGGACAGCAACGATGTGGGGAGGCTCGGTGCAGCTTAAAACCGCAATGCTTTTCGCACTGGCACTCATAGTCGATTTTACGATCGGAGGATTGAGCGGGGTCGGATTTTCGCTGGTACCGGTCGACTGGAGACTCACTGATACCTATTTCGTGGTGGCACACATTCATTATGTCCTGATAGGCGGATCTTTAACCGGCGGATTTGCTGCAGCTTACTACTGGTTTCCAAAGATGACCGGGAAAATGCTGTCTGAAAAGATAGGTAAATGGCATTTCTGGCTTTTCTTCATCGGATTTAACTGCACCTTCTTCGTTTTTCATTTCCTCGGCCTGCTTGGGATGCCAAGGCGGGTTGCCACCTATCCCGACAGTCCGTTTCTTGGCCCCCTGAACCTGTTCTCAACAATAAGTGCATTCGTTTTAGTATCTTCTTTTATTCTCTTTTTCATTAATATCTTTTACAGCCTCAGGCATGGGCAACCTGCCGGTAATAACCCATGGAAGGCCTGGACGCTTGAATGGCTTGCAGAATCTCCGCCACGGCAAAAAAACTTTGAGACCGTTCCCCTGGTAAAAAGCCGCCGGCCTTTATGGGATATGGAACATCCTGAGGATACTGACTGGAACCGCGAAAATAAAAAATCAAAACATAAGATAAATGAATAAGAATAAATTGCTTATGTATCTCTTTATCGGATCGGAATCTTTCTTTTTCCTCGCATTGATCATTTCTTATATCTATTACATCCATACAGGAAAGATCCCTCTCGATTCATCACAGTACCTGGACATAAAAAGGACTTCAGTATTCACTGTTGCCCTGCTTTCAAGCAGTGCTACAATTTTCCTGGCAGGCTTTTATCTCGACAGAATGAACAGGAAAATACTTCAGGGATGGCTGGGGCTGACAATATTGCTCGGATTGATATTTCTCGTCGGCCAGGCTTCAGAGTATATAAGGCTTTATCACATGAATTTCAGGATCAGCAAAAATGTCCTTGGATCAGCCTTCTTTACACTGACCGGTTTTCATGGATTACATGTACTTATCGGTCTAATTGTATTATCAATTGTGTTTACTATGTTTCTGACACGCAGGTTTGAAACTATTGAAAAAACTGCGCTCAGAACGGCGGCTATGTACTGGCATTTTGTCGATTCCGTCTGGGTGGCAGTTTTTAGTGTTGTATATCTTGGATTTCTGAAATGAATACAATAACATTTCTCACCTCATACTGGCACCTGAATGTTGCGGCTATTATCATTATTGTGCTGATGTTATTGTTCCATCTGATAACCAACAGATTCGTGCTGACAAAAAAGAGCGCACTTTTTTTTTCAGGAGTGTTGCTGTTTCTGATTTCAACCATGTCGCCTATCGAATACCTGGCGCGGTTTTATCTCTACAGCGCTCAGATGGTAAGGCATATTATGCTGCTTCTTATTATTCCGCCGTTGTTGCTGGCCGGCACTGATAAATCTTTCCTTGAAAAGATGCTGGATATGAAGTTTTTCAGAAAACCGGCAGGTTTTCTGTTTTACCCTGTAGTTGCCTGGCTCTTCGGTGTGGGATCGATGTGGGCAATGCATTCTACAATGTACATGACCCGGGAGATGAGATCGCCGGCCATGATGAACATTGAGATGATCTTATTACCCCTTCTTGGACTGATCTTTATCTGGCCTGTGTTTACTCCCACACGCCGGTACAAGCTCGATCCTCTTGCCAGTTCGTTATACCTTTTCCTTGCCTGCGTGGGATGCACCCTCCTGGGGATCCTGATTACTTTTGTGCCATCGGATACATTCCGGAATATAATACAACCTGACAATCCGGTTGTACTTCAAATGATAAGGAATAGCTGGGGTATTTCGTGGCGTACCGACCAGATGATGGGAGGACTCATCATGTGGGTACCGGCATGCATTATCTATCTTACTTATATTATGATTGTTCTGATGCGCTGGCTTACGAGCCGTCAGCGGCCGGTGCATCCACAAATTGAAAACCGTGAATAATTTCTTGTATGGATAACGAATTAACAGAAAGGAATACCAGGGATTACCCTCCGTATCCGTCGGATCCTGCAATAGTGCCTGATTCGACATATTGGCCGTTAAGCCTTGCATTCGGAATCACTCTCTTTTTCTGGGGATTTCTGACAACAATTTTCCTCTCCTTTACCGGCCTGGTATTTATGATCATTTCAATAGCCGGATGGATAACTGAACTTAACCATGAAAAGTAGTACAGGCTCAGATAGTACAAACCGCAGGTCTTTTATTATAAAATTCCTGTTTCTCGTCACAGGGATAATAAGTATCATAATCTCAATACCGGTGATCGGGGCGTTCTTTGCACCGCTTCTGAGAAAAAAAGTGGTGGTATGGCGCGATGTCGGGAAAGTTGAAGATTTTACGATCGGCGACACAGTCCTGGTCACCTTTCCTAATGCGTCATCATTCCCATGGATGGGAGAAGTGTCGAAGACCGCATCATGGCTGCGCAGAATCTCGGAAAAAGAGTTCCTTGCTCTTTCGGTAAACTGTACTCACCTTGGATGTCCGGTTCATTGGCTGCCTGATGCAAAAATTTTTCTTTGCCCGTGCCATGGAGGCGTTTACTATGCGGATGGAACATATGCTGCCGGGCCTCCACCCAAAAATTTACCTGATTACCCGGTAAGAATCGTCGGGAACAGTGTCCAGATTATGGCAAGCCCTGTCCCGATCACAACTTTCTAACTTTTCAGGAAGGACTCACGATGTTAAACAAAGTAATTGAATGGATAGATGACAAAACGGGATTGGTCAAATCCATAAACCCACTGATCAGCCATCCTGTACCTCCGGATGCAAAATGGTATTATGTATTCGGCAGCGCCACGTTTTTCTGCTTTATCCTTCAGGTTGTGACAGGTATTGCTCTTGCGTTTCTTTATCAGCCATCTACAACGACAGCTTACGAATCGCTTAAATTCATAACCGATGGCCCCCGCTGGGCCCATTTTCTCCGTGGGATCCATTATTTCGGGGCATCAGGAATGATCCTGCTGGTCGGTGTACATATGATAAGAGTTTATCTTACTGCATCATTCAAATATCCCAGGGAACTCAGCTGGATCACCGGTTCAATATTGCTTCTGATCACAGTGACCATGGGATTCACCGGTCAGTTGCTGCGCTGGGACAGTAACGGGGTATGGTCTGCAATTGTCGGAGCCGAGCAGGCCGGAAGGGTTCCTTTTTTCGGTAAATCTATTGCACGAATGTTTCTTGGCGGTGATACTCTTACAGGCCTCACGGTTATGCGTTTTTTCTCAATTCACGTATTCCTCCTGCCGGCATTGCTTTTCGGCCTTATCGGCCTTCATCTTTCAATGGTTATCAGAAATGGCATTTCCGAACCGCCTAAAGCGGGCCGGAAGGTCGATCCAAAGACTTACAGGAAATGGTATCGTGATCAGCTTGATTTAAAAGGAGTTCCGTTCTGGCCCAATGCGGGCTGGAGAGACCTGACGTTCGGACTGCTTGCAATAGGTGTAATAATCCTGCTTGCAGTTGTTAAAGGACCTCCTGCAATAGGCAAACCTCCTGATATTGCCGACATCTATGCAAATCCCCGCCCCGATTGGTACTTTATGTGGGTCTTTGCTCTCTTTGCCCTGATGCCGAGAGGGATTGAAACATTTGCCATAGCTTTCAGTCCAATTTTCCTGGTGTTGGTTCTAATTCTGCTGCCTCTGATAAATAACAGGGGAGAAAGAAGTCCCTTGCGACGCCCATGGTCAATAGCGATAGTCACCCTTGTGGTAATTATTATAGGCTCTTTTTGGGTCATCGGGGTCAAATCACCATGGTCGCCTGCTTTTAACACCAAACCCCTGCCTCAGGAGGTGATCGGCAATGTATCTGCTGAAGCCAGGGTAGGGGGGGACCTTTTCTTTACCAAAGCATGCATTTACTGTCATACAATTTCCGGAAACGGTGGCAAAAGAGGTCCGGACCTTACTCATGTCGCCGACAGGATCACCGCTGATCAGATTACTATCCGGATCGTAAATGGCGCCCGCAATATGCCGGCATTTGGAGGAACCCTGACAGCTGCTGACCTGAAGGATCTGGTAAAATTTCTGGAAACAAGGCACAGGTAAAGCCTTCAATCACCCTGTGTTTACCTGTTAATCATTTTCGAACTCTCTTCTGAATATCTGTCACCCGAAGGTTTAATTTTTGCAGAAGCTGTTTCTATTTCCCGGAGTTCACTTGCACTCAGCGAAACTGATGCTGCACCCAGGTTTTCAAGCAGACGGTCAGTTTTGGTGGTGCCCGGTATTGGGACAATCCACGGTTTCTGAGCAAGCAGCCAGGCAATTGCAACCTGAGCCGGTGTGACATGCCTGCGTTGTGCAACCATTTTTAGTAAATAGACAAAAACCATGTTGGCCTTCAGATTTCCGGGACTCAGCCGGGGTACTGTGCTGCGAAAATCCTTGCTGTCGAATGTTGTGTTCTTGTTCATCTTACCGGTGAGAAAGCCTTTACCGAGCGGACTGTAGGGAACGAGGCCAATTCCAAGTTCTTCCAGGGTTGGAATGATCTCAGCTTCAGGTTCACGCCACCACAGTGAATATTCGCTTTGAAGCGCGGTTATTGGCTGTTCGGCATGGGCACGGCGAATTATTTTTACGCCCGCTTCAGATAAACCAAAATGTTTTACTTTACCCTCTTTAATCAGGTCTTTTACTGTTCCCGCAACGTCTTCAATCGGCACATTGGGGTCAACACGATGCTGATAAAATAAGTCAATGCAATCTGTTCTTAACCGTTTAAGCGATGCTTCGGCAACTTTTCTTATTCTTTCAGGATTGCTGTCAAGTCCCTTGCCACCAATATTAAAGCCAAATTTTGTCGCAATTGAAACCTTTCCCTTGAATGGTTCCAGAGCTTCTCCCACCACTTCTTCATTTATAAAAGGGCCGTAAACTTCGGCGGTATCGAAGAATGTAACCCCGAGTTCCACAGCTTTGCGAATGAGATCTATCGATTGCTTTTTGTCAGCAATCACTCCATACCCGAAGCTCATGCCCATACATCCCAGGCCGATTTCGGATACCTCCAGGCTCCTGCCAAGTCTTCTTTTTTCCATAATTATATTTTTTTAATATGAAGAAAACTAATATACAAATTAATGATGATCAATTCATTGAATGTTATCATATGATTAACCACTTAGTCAGCTAAAGGTTTATGGACTTAGCTATGAAAGAGAGTAATTTTGCATTAATTTAGTAGTTCAGATCTATGAGCTATGAGCAGAGGGTTCGTCAAGGAAGACGATCAGGAAGAAGTTCCGATGGTTCCGCAGAGGGCATACCTACCCGAAGGTGTAACAAACTTTGTTACCCCGACGGGAATGGATCAGCTTTTAGCTGAAAAACAAATGCTGATCAATGAAAAAGACAACCTGAGCAGCACAAGCGAAAATGAGAAACGAATTGCATTGAACTTTATTAATGCAAAATTACAACTGTTAAACAACAGAATTGACGGAGCCAGAGTTGTTGATCTGAAGGATCAACCTCAAAATGAAGTAAGGTTCGGTGCATTAATAACTCTTAAAACTGAAACATCAGGCAACATTCAGATTTTTCAGATAGTAGGAGTCGATGAGGCGGATATATCCAAAGGCAAGATCTCGTTTATATCACCCTTAGCCAAAGCATTGATAAATAAAAAAATAGGTGAACAAATCACTTTAAAGCGAACCGGCGAAGATATTGTCTTTAAAATTATGGATATAGTCTATAAATGATCTTTGTCCCGGGGTTTTATTGTAATATATTACTGGCCGCCGCGATTATCATGCGGCATCCAGAACCAACACCCAGTCGTTTCCGTCAGCGGGTTCTCCCGGTGGATCAAATTCAAGGGTGCCTTTATTTTCAAACTCACCTATTACTGTTGTTGATCCGTCGGTGGGTTTGTACCATGTTGCTTTCACTTTGTCACCGGGAATTATGCCCATTTTTACAGGTATGTTTCTGACAGTATAAGTGTAAATAAAGGCATAATTGTTGCCTCTGGTGCCTATCAGGTAATCATATTTCACCCCATTGTCACCTGAAATTAGTGATTGATCGGGAATTCGTTCAAGATACGGGCGCGACAACATCAGTTTTTTAAGATATTGCATTTGGCCGGAACCGGGTGCACTAAGTGCCGCATCCCAGTATTCTCTGGCTCCATAAGCAGGTTTCAGGTCGCTCTGTTTGTAAAACTGCATTACAGAGTTGGCTCCGTAGGTGAACCCAAAACCCCCGGCAAACACCGACCAGTAAGCATAACGCCGGACGTCGTTTGCATCCCAGTATGGTTCACCCGGATTATGCAAACCCTGCGGGATCCCTTCGTACGACGGCTCACCATCAATTGTTGGTTTTACCGGATCCAAAGTATAATCATGATCTACGTACCTCCAATTGTCCTGGCCGAAACCCCATCCGGAGTTGTCCTGATCATAGCGACGGTGTCCCGACTGGAACATGTTAAAATCAAGCCACTTTTCGTTATGAAACCAGATTGATGAGGTTGTCCGGCCAAAAGGATGAAAAGTTATTAAATGTCCGGGATCAACTTTGTCGATTGTTGAGCCAATGATATTCCAAATATCCAGGGAATCGCTGCCTCTTACATCACCTCCGTTTAACCAGATTATGTTGGAACGGTTTCTATACCGGTTGGCGATCCATTCTGCATATTTGGCCGCATCATCCTTTTTTACTAATCCGTTTCTAACATTACTGCCCCAAACGGGCACCAGAGCAATATAAATTCCCTTTTGAGCAGCCAGGTCAATAATATAATCAACATTATCCCAGAAATCATACTGCAACGGGACTTCAAAGGCATTGCCTTCAGTTACCAGAGGATTCGCCACATTTCTTCCGATAAGAGCTGAGTCGCCATATACGTTTGCAACTCCCGGGGAATGTAAAACCATAACCTGAATTACGTTAAATCCTTTTGCTGCCCGGTCAGTCAGATATTTATCTGCCTCTTCCCTGGTGAGCTTGGAGAAGAGCAGCCATCCGGTATCACCCAGCCAAAAGAATGGATTCCCGTTTTCATCCACAAGGTATCGTCTGTTTTCAGAAATCTCCAGTGCCGCAAGTTTTTTTATTTGAGGTGATTTCATTTGTGCACAAGCCCCTGTTGCAAGGGTCAGTGCAACCAAAGGAATATATAATTGCAGATTTTTCATTCTGGGTACCGGTTCCGGTG
>JBAVOD010000369.1:0-4375 GCA_049691735.1 Bacteroidales bacterium | reverse complement strand
CAGTATATTTTCTTACCCCTGTCTGATATTCAAAATCAGCCAGTTCACAATTGAAGTTCTTATCCGCAAAAAATATTTCAGAACCGGTTTCGGCTGCTTTACCTGCGAACACGCCCTCGATGCTTTCCTGAGTCTCACTTATGACGACAGGTATTCCATTTTTTATTATCCCGGCCTTTTCGGCAGCTACCTTTTCAAGAGTGTCGCCCAGTAAATCCATGTGATCGTGACCGATATTCGTTATAACTGAGAGAACAGGATTGATTATGTTCGTTGAGTCAAGCCTTCCACCGAGTCCTACCTCGATGACCGCAAAATCGACTCCCGCCCGGGCAAAATGATCGAAAGCCATAGCAACTGTCATTTCAAAGAATGAGGGTCCGAGCGAGTTGATGATAACCGAATTCTCATTTACGAATTTTGTTACCGAACTTCCGGGGATCATTTTACCGTTAACCTTTATTCTCTCCCTGAAATCCAGGAGATGAGGCGATGAATAGAGCCCGGTACTGTTGCCGGCCTCCATCAGGACTGAAGCTATCATATGTGAAACGGAACCCTTACCGTTCGTTCCTCCAACATGTATAGTTGCATATTTTGAGTGAGGATGTCCCAGGTGAGCGTCCATCGCCCTGATATTTCCCAGATCATTCCTGTACGCGGCCTTTCCGATCCTGTGGTAAGCAGGAAGCCGGCTGAAAAGAAATTCAATTGTCTGTGCGTAATTCATCCTGGCATATTCTGATGTGAATGGTCATTTAAAGACTCACCGGCCCGTGAGGGATACAAATTAACATACTTTCAACACCACCTCCAATGTATTCTTTATTTTAGTTAATTTTGCAGGCGGAACAGTTAAAAGGCTCTTAATTACAGTATACTGATATTAAATAACTTATAGATGAAGGGGAAACACAATAAGAAACTTTTTATAATTGACACAAATGTTCTTTTACACGATTACAAATGCATATATAATTTTGAGGAGAATGATGTAATAATTCCGATAGTTGTTCTCGAAGAGCTTGACAAGTTCAAGAGAGGCAATGATATTATCAATTTCCATGCAAGAGAGTTCACCAGGGAGCTTGATAAATTGTCGGGCGACATGCTTCTGACGGCAAACATACCGCTTGGGGACAACCTGGGAAATCTTCATATCGAGACAGGCCGTGATTTCTCCGAAAAGGTCAACCAGTCATTTCCCGAGAGGACCGCGGATCACAGGATACTGGCCATTGCCGATTACGTGTGCACAACCAACAAGGACAAGTCCGTCGTCCTGATAACCAAGGACATTAACCTCAGAATGAAAGCCAAATCGCTCGGGATAATGGCCCAGGATTACCAGAACGATAAGGTGGCAAATATTGACGACCTTTATAAAGGGATCCAGGTTCTGGAAGGAGTCAATCATGAGCTGATAAGTAAGTTGTATGAAGTTCCGGAGGGTGTGAATTCATCAGCATTCAACCTTGATCCCGAGATGAAGGGCCATCAGTTTTTCATTATGAAAAATACAGGAGCAAGCGCCCTTGCACATTATAATCCTGCAAGCAAAATGCTTAACCGTGTAGTTAAGCAAACCACATACGGTATCGATCCCCGCAATGCCGAACAGACTTTTGCCCTTGACGCACTGTCGAATCCCGATATTCAGCTGGTATCCCTTACAGGCAAGGCAGGCACTGGTAAAACACTTCTTGCACTTGCTGCCGCGCTTCAGCAATATAAACGATACAAGCAGATCTTCCTGGCCCGTCCTATTGTTCCCCTTGCAAATCGTGACCTCGGATTCCTTCCGGGTGATGTCAAGGAAAAAATGGAACCATATATGCAGCCATTATACGATAATCTTACGGTCATCAAGCACAAATTCAGCCATCAGAGTCCCGAATTCCTGAGGATCAACGATATGATGAAAGAGGAGAAGCTTGTGATCACACCCCTGGCCTATATAAGGGGAAGAAGCCTGTCGAGCATCTTTTTTATTGTTGATGAGGCCCAGAACCTGACTCCGCACGAGATCAAGACAATAATCACAAGGGCAGGTGAAGGTACCAAGATGGTATTTACAGGTGACATTGAGCAGATCGACTCCCCTTATCTTGACACTGCTTCAAACGGCCTGAGTTACCTATCGGACAAGATGAAGGACCAGGATATCTTTGCGCACGTAAACCTTGTCAAAGGTGAAAGAAGTTTCCTTGCCGAACTTGCCAGCAAGCTGCTATAAATTACACTATTTTCAGATACTAACCTTAAAGCTTCAGCCATGAAACACAAAGCACCCCGTGTCATTACGATCCTCCTGATCCTTGTTGCCGGGATCACTTTAACTGTCAACGGACAATCCGGACAAAAAAATCTTAAAGATGCAAAAGGCCGGAAAGAAAAAGCAGACCGGATTCAGCTATTCAACGGAAAAGATCTCTCAAACTGGGTATTTAAGCTCAAGGATCCTGCTGTAGATCCGTCAACGGTTTTTAATGTGAATAACGGCGTTATACATATAGCCGGCAATCCGTTCGGATATATGAGGACAAAGGATTCCTATTCAGATTACCTCCTCCACGTCGAGTGGAGATGGCCTTCGGAAGCAACCAACAGCGGAGTATTCGTGCATGCACAGCTCCCCGATTCAATCTGGTTGAAATGTATAGAGTGCCAGCTTCAGGCAGGAAATGCAGGTGATTTTATATGCATGAGCGGTGCAGATATGAACGAGCTGAAGGACAAATCGAAAAAGGTGGTGAAAAAGATGGCTGCAAGTTCAGAAAAGCCTGCAGGAGAATGGAATACAATGGAAGTGACGTGCATGAACAATGCCATTGTGGTTTATGTCAACGGGGTACTGCAGAATAAAGGTACCAATCTTTCGGTCAGCAAAGGATCAGTATGCCTGCAGAGTGAAGGTAAAGACGTTGAATTCAGGAATGTTTACCTTACAAAGCTTAAGGTCGGGAAAAGAAAGAATTAATGACGGCCCGGCATTTTATCGGCGCGGGTCGCAAAACTATGAACAGCCCAAAAAAGAAAGTAGCATTTCACACATTAGGCTGCAAATTAAATTTTGCCGAGACGTCAACAATTGCAAGATCCCTTCCCGAAGACCAGTTTGAGAAGGTTCCTTCAAATAAGCATGCCGATATCTACATAATCAATACCTGTTCTGTTACGGATGCGGCAGATAAAAAATGCCGTCAGGCAATCAAACATTTCATAAAGCAGGCACCTGAAGCCATAATTGCCGTGGTAGGATGTTATGCACAATTGAATCCCGTGAAGATATCCTCGATACCGGGAGTCGACCTGATACTAGGGACCAATGAAAAATTTGACCTTGCAGGTTATCTTGACAATCGAAACAAAGGGTTATCGGCTGAAATTCATTCATGCCACCCTGACAGCGGAAACTCATTCTTCCCGGCATCGTCTGTCGGGGAAAGGACCAGGTCGTTCCTGAAGATCCAGGACGGCTGCGATTATAAATGTTCTTACTGTACAATTCCGATGGCGCGGGGAAGCAGCAGAAGCCCTTCTGTCGAAATGCTGGTAAGGGAAGCGAACCGGCTTGCAGACTTCGGTGTAAAGGAAGCAGTTCTTACGGGTGTAAATATCGGCGACTTCGGAAAAGAGTCGGGAACATCGCTATACCAACTTCTCAGTGAGCTGGTAAAAGTCCGGGGCATCGAAAGGTTCAGGATTTCGTCAATCGAGCCAAACCTGCTTACTGATGAGCTTATTGGTCTGGCAGCTAAAGAGCCTAAAATATTGCCGCACTTTCATATTCCTCTACAGTCGGGATCGGACAGGATCCTTGGACTTATGAAAAGGAGATATCAAAGACAGCTTTTCAGTGACGTAGTAAATAGTATAAGAAAAGCAATTCCCGTGGCCGGAATTGGAGCCGATGTAATAGTCGGGTTTCCCGGCGAATCGGACAGCGATTTTGAAGATACCTGTAATTTCCTTCAGGATCAGCCTGTAAGCTACCTGCATGTTTTTAACTTTTCAACCAGACCAGGGACTCCTGCAGCGACAATGCCTGAAAAAGTTCAGTCCGGGACACGGGAACAAAGAAGCAAAAGACTAATTTTGTTGTCTGACAACAAACATCTGGAATTCTGCAAATTGAATATCGGGCTTGAGGCATCAGTCCTGTTCGAGCATAAAAGGACAGGAGATATGATCACAGGATTCACAGGAAATTACCTGAAAACAGAGTATCAATGGCAGACTGCCCTCGAAGGTGAGATCCGGAAAATGAGACTGACAGGGATATCCGGTCCGGGCAGAATGGCCGGAGAATTTATTGACTGAATATGACCGATCTGAAAGCATTGTGCACTGAAGTTGAAGCTGTTGCCAGGAA
>JBAVOD010000368.1:0-4904 GCA_049691735.1 Bacteroidales bacterium | reverse complement strand
TGGATGGGCTTTGCGGGCTTCTTCCCCCCTTCTTCCAATATATCATCCTATGAATTGTCAATTAATTCCGCCGTAGGATTCCTTTATCGATTAAAAAAGATGTGTACAAAGAGTAGCTGAGAGGGGGGTATATCAGTGCATTCTGTCTGTCTTTTCTGCCAGCACAGGGAGCCAAATAATGGCACTCTTACCTGATTTCGTAATTCAAAATAATTACCTTTATTGTAAAAACCCAGACCAGTGAAATACGTTTTAATCCTTATGATTTCCATGATTTTCTATTCTGCAATAGCACAGGAGAAGTCTGTCGGCATTTTCAGCTACGACGGTGATATAGGAAATCCCAAACACGCCGGTTCGGCTGTGTATGACAATTCAAAACAGGAATACACCCTGAAGGGATCGGGGTATAATATCTGGTTTGAAAGGGATGAATTCCACTACCTCTTCAACAAAATAAAGGGTGACTTCATCCTTACCGCAAACTTCGGCTTCCCGTCAAAAGGAACAGAACCCCACAGGAAGACCGGATGGATGGTAAGATGGTCAACATCGGAAAAGGCACCTCACGTCTCTGCCGTTCTTCACGGTAACGGACTGACTGTGATGCAATGGAGAGTTTCGGAAGGCGCTGCCATGAGGGACCCGCAGGATGAGATCTTCGCAAAAGATTCATCATATAACGTAATACAGCTCGAAAGGGCAGGCAATAAATTAATAATGCGGGCAGCTCATACAGGTGAGCCGCTCGAGCTGATCGGTTCACATGAAGCAGCTGATATGCCGGATGAAGTCCTGGCGGGGCTTTTCATCTGCTCTCACAACCCCGACGTGACTGAACAGGCTGACGCATGGAATGTAAGAATTGACAAACCCGTTCCTGATAATTTTAATCCGGGAAGTGACGGACCTGTTGGTTGCCGGCTGGAAACAATCGATGTATTTGATGGACGAAGAATTGTGATCCACAAAAGCACCAGGAGGTTCGAAGCCCCGAACTGGATGCCCGATGGCAAACAGCTTCTTTTCAACATGGATGGACTGCTGTTTAAAATACCGGTTACAGGCGGAGAGTTGACTAAGCTCAACACCGGATCGGTCATAAGTAACAATAATGATCACGGGATCTCATTTAACGGTAAACTTCTGGCCATAAGCAGCTCCAGGGAAGGAATGCCGGGGGGAGGTTCGACAGTCTACGTCCTGCCCCTCGAAGGAGGCGAACCAAAAATGGTAACCGGGAACACACCTTCATATTTTCACGGATGGGATCCGGATAACAAGCACGTGGTTTACGTGGGACAAAGAGGCAAGAATATTTACAACGTCTACCGGAATTCGATCGATGGCAATGACGAGGTCGCACTTACCGATGTCAAAGCCGGTGATCATGTCGATGGCTGCGAGTACTCGCCCGATGGAAAATATATTTATTACAACGGTAGCCAGACCGGAAGGATGCAGCTCTGGCGGATGAAGCCTGACGGTTCGGGGCATGAGCAGATAACCTTTGATGATTACAACAACTGGTTCCCGCACATATCGCCCGACGGAAAATGGATAGCATTTATCTCATTTCCACCTGACATAGACAAGAACGACCATCCCTCGTACAAGAGGGTTATGCTCAGACTGATGCCGGTTTCGGGCGGGACTCCGAAAGTAATTGCCTGGTTGTACGGCGGACAGGGCACAATCAATGTACCTTCATGGGCACCCGACAGCCGGCAGATTGCATTTGTAAGTAATTCCGGTAAACCCTGATCAATCAAAAACAAAACACGCAACAGCAGGCCTACATATCGAAATTTAACCTTAATTTCCAGCCGGGTAAAAACCTTTACTACCAGTTGAGTCCGGGTATATATACAATCCTGACCGTTCCTGTTTACGCGGTTCTCTATTGCTATACAGCAGTTGGGGTGATCTTTGGCCTGATCCTCACCGGACTTAATGCAAAAAAGCCGTTGAATTTCATTTTCCGCTATTGGTCTAAATTGGTATTCGTCTTTATGGGTAAAAGGCTTAGTGTGACAGGAAAGGAAAACCTGAACAGGAATGAAAAATATCTCGTTCTTGCAAACCATGGCAGCCTTTTCGACATTATTGCCATTACTTCAATCTACCCTGAGGTATCGTGGTTTGGGCACGAACGGCTCCTGAAAATCCCGGTATTCGGTAAATTCCTGAGGATGATGGACTACGTTCCGTTCAGGGAACCAACCGTGACCAACACGCGTGAGATGCTCAGGAATCTAATTGACACATCCGGTCAGAAATCAATCGCACTTTTTCCTGAAGGCACGCGAACACTGAATGGCGAGATAAATCCATTTTACAGAGGTTTTATCTATCTTCTCCGAACGAAGGAGGTTGATATCCTGCCTGTAACCCTTAACGGATTCTATGACCTGAAGCCTAAAAACAGGTTTTACATCGATTTCGGAGCAAAGCTTAATATAGTTATACACAAACCTATTCCGAGGGAAGAACTGATTGAAATGTGCGATAGTGAAATTATCGATTCGGTAAAAACCTTAATTGAATCTGCCTATCAGAGATAGATCCTCTTCCCCCGGGGGAACAATATAATATTCAAAAAATCAAAAAATCCCCTATGGGGTTGAATTATGCCGGATACTAATAATGAAAAGTGGGTTTTTATTGTAAATCCAATTGCCGGCAACGGCTTTGCCGGAACTCTTGTACCGGCGATTAAGGAAATGATCAATAAGCATATGGTTCGGGGTGAAGTGGTCCTGACAACACATCCGGGGCATGCTACATTGCTTTCAAAGCAATTTTATGAGCAGGGATACAGCTGCATTATCGGCGTAGGTGGTGATGGCACTGTGAATGAGGTTGCACGGCCGCTTGCAGGGAAAAAGGACGTTACGCTTGGCGTCGTACCCGCAGGTACCGGCAATGATTTCATTCAGATACTGGGCTTTCCTCACAGGTTTGAGGAGAGGGAATGGGACATCCTTTTCAAAAAAGCGACCATCATGATGGATGGTGGATATGTTAACGGAAAGATCTTCCTTAACGGCATGGGGCTCGGGTTTGACGCCCAGGTCGCCGCCGAAAACTACACCGAACCCGGCGAGGTCAAAAAGGGAGGAGCGCATAAATACATCTGGCATATAATTAAAACACTCCTCTTCTTCAGGGAGATGCGCATGAAGATCAGGAATGGCAACAGCATATCCGAAAGCGATTGTTTCATTAACACAATTTCGATTGGAAGACGGTTCGCCGGCAGTTTCTACCTTACCCCGGGGGCCTTTGCAAACGATGGTTTGCTCGATGTCTGCTCAATCAAAAGACTTAACCTTTTCCAGCGATTCAGGATACTTCTTAAAGTTCCGAAAGGTGAACACATAAATGACAAAAAAGTAAATTACTACAAGACAACAGGGCTTGATATCGAATTTCCCCGTGAAGTGCCCTTTCATGTCGATGGCGAGCTGTTCTTCTCACAGAAGTTCACAGTTAACATCGTCCCTGATGCCTTCAATATTATTTACAACCCCGATGGCAATCATTTCTTCAAAAGAGAACAGTAAAGGGAAAAGTTACTTTGCTTTTTTTGACCTTGACCGCACCCTTATCAGGGAAACAAGCGGGACAGCTCTGGTCAGGGGAGCTTTGCGGAAAAATCTTCTTTCATTGGGCGATATTTCAAAAGCCCTGTTGCTCTCTTTTGAATATAAATCAGGTTTGTATAACCCCCTCAGCATTATTAACAAAATGACAACCTGGGTGAAAGGCCTTCCTGAAAAGGTTATGGACGACCTGGCTTCGGAAGTTTGCGAAAAGGTACTGTTGCCATCTGTTTTTAAATCGGGAAGAGATGAGATCGGATACCACCACGACAGAAATGCGGGAACGGTAATCCTGTCATCTTCCCTGACACCTGTGTGCCTCAGGGTAAGGGATTATTTAGGCATCGATGACGTCATATGTTCGGATCTCGAGGTCGTTAACGGAGTGTATACGGGCCGGTCAAACGGGCCGCTATGCTTCGGTGCCGAAAAAGCGAATCAGCTCAGGATTTTCTGTGAAATAAATGATTGTTCGCCCGAAAAGTCGTGGTATTATGGTGACTCGGAATCAGATATACCTGTAATGGAGGTAGTCGGCCATCCCAATTGCATCAATCCCGATCGCAGGCTCCGAAAGATGGCCGCAAGAAAAGCCTGGAAGGTAAACTACTGGGAATAAACGGCTCACCTGACCCCTGTGGGAGGAAGATAGTGGGTAATGAGACCGCCTCAGAAAATATACCTTATGGTCAATGCGCCGCTGTCACCCCAGAATGCGGTATAACCGGTCAGGTTTAATTCGGGTTTCCAGTCAATGCCGATATTTATGGGAACCTCGAGGAAATTATACTCGATGCCAATGACCCCATCGATGCCTACGACGGCGTAGTTGGTACCAAGATGGCCCCACGGTGTGTTATCACCATTCCAGAATCCGACATGTGCGCCGAAGCCATAATACCAGTTCAGTCTGTCAATCTGGAATGCCTGATTGTGTATTTCGTACAGACCTGTGATATCAAATCCCCTCCAGCGGGTTGTCAGGATTCCTTCTGCTGCCTTGTGTTCTGAAAAAAAGTGTTTGACGCTCAATCCATTGTAAAGACCAAGCCTGATGCCGACACCTGTATTGTAGTCTTGTCCGGCAGCATGAACAGAAATTAGCAAAGCTGACGCCAATAGCAGAAATATTTTTTTCATAGTTTTTTTGATTTAGTATACGCGTAAATTTACTAAGAACTTTTGAAAATTGTTTATACCATAAGGCGAAGCCTTTAAACACGGATGCAAGAAACCTGGGGAAGACAGCTTTTTATATATTTGTCACTTATGATTGAAGCCCGGTCAGGAGTCTTGATG
>JBAVOD010000367.1:0-2987 GCA_049691735.1 Bacteroidales bacterium | reverse complement strand
ACCCTTAGTGGTTTGGTAGAACAAAAACCGGAACTTGCCACTGATTTTATCAAGAAACTATCAGATATTTACCGTTACGTGCTGGAGCAAAACGATAAAGAGCTGGTTTCCATAAATGACGAAATAAAATTTGTAGAGGATTATATCTTCCTTTCCCAAATGAGGTTTGGAAAAGGGCTGATATTCAAATCGTGCCTGACTAAAAACCAAAACTCCCGGGTTGCCCCTTTGAGCATACAAATGGTGGTTGAAAATGCCATCAAACACAACATAATTTCTGACGATATGCCATTGGAAATTGAAATGGAAAGTGAAAATGGTTTTGTAATCGTGAGAAACAACCTTCAAAAGAAAAAAACAATAATTTCGGGTAAAGAACCCATGGGACTTGAAAACCTTAAAAAAAGATATGCATATCTTTCCGGTGTAGCAGTAGAAGTCATTGAATCGGATGGTAAGTTTAGTGTAAAATTGCCAATTATTGAACCCGAAAAAGCATGAATTGCCTTATTATTGAAGATGAAAAAGTAGCAGCCAAAAGGCTATTTGAATTAATCAAAAGCTATGATCAAACCATAGAGATAACTGGTATTATCCAGTCAGTTACAAAGGCAGTTGAATGGTTAAATACAAATAAGACACCTGATTTGATTTTTATGGATATACAACTGGCTGATGGATTAAGCTTTGAGATATTTGAACAAACCATTGTTAAAACACCGGTAATTTTCACCACTGCCTATGATGAATATGCCCTTAAAGCGTTTAAAGTAAATAGTATTGATTATTTATTAAAGCCAATTGACCAGAATGAATTAAGTAATGCGATAAATAAATTTAAAGAAAACACTACACCTAAAGAGATACCAGCACAAGTGTTTGACAGCATATTACATTCACTAACGAAAAAGTATAAAAACAAATTTGTACTTAATGCAGGTGAACACATTAAAGTATTTACCCCTGAAGATGTGCAATGTTTCTATAGTATGGAAAAATACACCTTTCTTCAAAACAATTCAGGACGCGATTATGCCATCAATTATACGCTTGATCAGTTGGAAGATTTATTGGATCCGGCACTGTTTTTCCGCATCAGCAGGAAATTTATTGTTTCTTTTTCAGCCATTTCAGACATAATTTGTTATTCCAACAGTCGTTTAAAAGTTAAACTTAATTCAAACGAATCTGATGATTTAATAGTAAGCCGTGAAAAAGTGCAGGATTTTAAAAGATGGTTAGAGAATTGATTCAGGTTTATTTCATAAAATTATTGCATGACATATTAGTGTTTAAGCAAATTACCGAAGAATGATAGAGTGGTTTTTATTTATATCAGACTGAAGATAGCAATAACTATTGCTATTGCTCCCCAGATTGCCGCCCTGATAATTATTTCTTTTCTATAGTAGCTCATTCCTAAGCTAAGTCTTGTTAATAGCAGATGTCTCAAAGCAATAAACGCAGCCGGCCGGCAATTATTTGGCAGGCTGAGGATTTTTTGACAATATAATAACAGATCAATTATCCTTTTAATGGTGATACCAACAAGAATGATAAATTTTAAATGAAAGAGGCCGTCCTTTCGGGACAGCCCCCTTCCTACCTAACTAACTAACTTTAAGTTCCCAGTAACTGAAAACTGATAATTTGACAATGACTGATCTGATTTTATTCCGTTCGCCCGTCAATTTATTATGAGGACTTTTGCACCCCTGATCCTGCGTTTCTTAAGTTCTGTCAATGCAACATTGGCCTCTTCAAGTCTGAACTCCTGAAATTCAGGGATTACCGGGGCCTCGGAGCATATCTCCAGGAATTCCTTCACATCGCTGCGGGTAACATTTGCAACGCTCTTGATCTCCTTTTCCATCCAGAGATGCTTTGAGTAATCAATTCCCAGCAGAACATCCTTGTCGGCTTCCTCCTTCCTTATGACATTTATTACGAGCCTGCCGCCCGGTTTCAGATTATTCAATGCCTCCAGGTCGGCATTCCAGACCGGTGTGGTATCAATTATCGAATCGAGCAGTTCAGGAGCCCTTTGGGAAGTGTCGCCGGCCCACCTGGCGCCGAGATCGAGCGCAAACGCCCGCTCTGCTTCGCTACGCGCAAAAACATAGATCCCGCTGTCAGGGTATTTGTGTCTGATAACCTTCAGAACAAGGTGACCCGATCCGCCGAAGCCTGTCAGGCCGATATTCTGACCATTCTGAAGCCCTGTGAGCTTAAGTGCCCTGTAACCGACCGCCCCTGCACACAGCAACGGAGCGGCCTGTGAATCAGTGAAAATGGCCGGGATGGGATATGTAAAAGATCCTTTAACAGTCATGTATTCAGCATATCCGCCGTTAGCGTCCCTGCCGGTAGCCCTGAAGTCGGCACAAAGGTTTTCCCTGCCGCTCATGCAATAGGAACACTTGCCGCATGAGGAAAAGATCCATGCCACCCCTACCCTGTCACCAATCCTGCGATTCCTCACATTTTTGCCTGCTGCCTCCACTGTGCCAACTACCTGGTGCCCGGGAATAACGGGATAAACCGGAGGCGGAGTCCTGCCTTCAATCTCATCAAGTTCGGTGTGGCAAACCCCGCATCTTGATACCCTGATCAACACCTCGTCATCAGACGGCACCGGATCGGGCACGCTTCCAAAGACCAGTGGTTCACTGCTGGTCTCAAAGTCTGAAACCGATTGTAAAATCATTGCTTTCATAAAAGTGCAGAGATTAAATTTCTGGAAGTCATAAGAGAACTCTCATTATGTTTTCAGTCCTATGTCGTTGATGAACAATCAGAATTAATTTTCAGACTAGAACGCAATCCCAACAGTATTGTTCATATGTGTCCCGGCTGCATTTTCTTCAGAGAAATTACAGATAAAGCTCTTCCTGCTTAAAAATATAAATCCTCCGTGACAAAAAGTTGCCGGTTATCAACCGGTTGTCGACTCAAACCTGCCAAATGTTAAGTCCGCCTTTTCCCGT
>JBAVOD010000366.1:0-13589 GCA_049691735.1 Bacteroidales bacterium | reverse complement strand
TTTGAGACGCCCAAATTGGGCGTCTCTACGAATGGATCCGACATTAATATTCCGGATGCCCCCCGATCGGGATGGAAATCAAATTCAATCGGATCCATTATCAACCAATACAAACGGATCTGTACGATCAATATCAAAAAAATCAATCCCCGATTCGAATGGGAACCTCGATTTTATGACCATATCATCCGCACGCATGCTGATTTAAAACGGATCAGAAACTATATCAAAGAAAATCCTGTCCATTTTGAATGATAATCATTCCTGGTCTATCCGCCGGATCTGTTAATTCTTCAGGCAGCGGACAGAAAGCCCATAAGTCTTAATATTGCCATATGCATCGTCATATCTGCCGACAACGCTGTAATTTTAAGACAGTGCGCGATACCAGACTCCTCCGTTGGAGCTCTCCGTAGAACTCCAGTAGTAAGCAGATTCGCCGAGATAAAAGAAATATCCGGTATTGAGCCGTGAACCTCCGGGCAGAGAAGTAAAGCCGGTCGGATTATCTCGAACAGAATACTATTGAGGAGGTGAAAGAGATAACCGGGTGGCAATATCGGATATAAAGGTGACATTGTATCGTGCAAGAATCAGATTAAAGCAAGTTATAACAAAAGTTTATAAATTGGATATCAAGGTATTATAAGAATGAAAGAAGAGATAAATGAAGAAACATTCTTCAAAGAATTAATGTCAAAAAGCAAACTGGATGTCCCTTTTTCAGATTTTGATGACAAAGTCATGAGACTTGTAGAATCAGGTCAAAAGCATAGGAACACTACAAAAAGGGACATCAGGCTTTCCTGGATTTGTTTCCTGGCTGGATCTGTCTTCGGAATATTTATTTCAACTATTCTACCTGAATTTCAGGAACCTGTTCTGGGCATCAGCATTGATAAATTTACAATACCATTCCAGATTTTATTTGCTTTAATTTTTGTTTCTCAAATTAATAATCTCGTTGACTTTCATAAAAAGACTTTTTGAAAGAAAAGGGTATAGGTTTTGTCCTTTTAGCTATTTCATCCGAAAAACTACCGAATCCATGGAATATGAGGTAAAGACCCCCAGACCTCCTTCAATGTTTGTAAAGACAGGCGTTGGCTCTGTGAAAGGGTTCTCGTCGTCTTTGTAATCTAAGATAGTCTTATGCCACAGGTAATATGATTCCTCAGTGTCGAGGACATAAATTTTCATTAAGACTGAATCAGCGTCATAGTAATAGCTATTTGTCCAGGGTGTGACCTCAATTTCCCCTTTCTCATCGCTTTCGCTATCTGTGAAAAGATCCTTATTGAAGTACATTTTATCGTTATGAATGGTTATCACATCGCCGTTATCATTATCATGGTATGTGAAAAATGTAATGTATTTACCAAGCATCCTGTAATAATTGACTTTCCTGGGCTGGTCCTTAAACCTGACAGAAATTGTTAAGTCGCGGTATCTGTTCACATAGCCTGAAGGGTCAACATTTTCCCTGATAACAGAGAAAGTGTCAACAGCAATGCTATGATCAAACTTGCCGGGGATTGTGCACCTGGCAGTTGCCTTTAGCCCTTTGTTATTTATGATTCTAATATTGTAAGTTTTCCCATTGACTATGAGCATTTCATCTTTTGAAAATACTAAACCGCCGTCGGCTGCATCCATTTTTATTTCAGATTCACCGTCAGAGATCCATCCTGATATTTCACCCGGATCAGGATATGGTAGAAGTTCTCCATGTACGGGCCTGTTTGATGCTACTCCTATGAATGAAAGATTATCTGAAGGAGAAATGAAAGATGTTACAACAAGTTTCGGCTCATATCCCGGAAGAAGTCCATTCCTGATATCTTTTTCACATGAAATGAAGATCAGGCAAACAGACATAACAATCAAAAATTTAATTTTCTCCATCGCAGTCAGAATTTTATTGACCATGAAACTGATGGTATAATAGGAAATAATGTTACCTGGGCGGCTTTGGTATACGCCCGCCAGGTGTTATAATCTATAATGTATTCAGTATAATAATAAAAAGGATTCCTGCGACTGTATGCATTATATAGTGAGAATTCCCATGTCCTGTCCCAGTGTTTCATTTTTTTGTGGAATTGTATCCCTATGTCCAGTCTGTGATATGCTCCCATCCTGACATTATTTTTTTGCCCGTAATCGTTCACAAATCTTCCGGGCCCTCCATTATCCCAGTAACCATCATGATAGTCAAAGTGAGAAGTATAATCGTGATATTGAGCAACAAACTCTGATACCGGCATGGTTACAGCATTACCGGTGCCGTATACCCATGCACCGGAGATTGTGATCCTGTCAGAAACCCTGTAAATACCTACTACGGAAATATCATGCCTCCTGTCGTACCTGGCATAGAATTTCCTTCCGAAATTCAGCGAATCGAACTGCATCTGTGTCCATGAAAGAGTGTAGCCTATCCATCCTGTAAACTTCCCAGTCTTTTTCTGAATAAGAAATTCAGCGCCGTACGACCATGCTCTCCCCGATGTGACATTATCCTCCCAGTTTATTCCTGATGATGATCCCGGGTCATCGAAAGAAAGGAAAGTGGCACCTTCCTTATAGCCGATCACGTCGGTCATTGACTTGTAATAAGCTTCAACAGACAATGAGAAGGCTGCCAGATCTTTAACAGCTCCTGCGGCAATCTGACGGGAATGCTGGGGTTTGATCCTGTCTGTCGTCGGAACCCAGAGATCTGTCGGAAGGCTGATGCCTGTATTGGAGATCAGATGGATATACTGATTCATCGCGCTGTATGACGCTTTAATGGCATAATCGTTATTAAGCCGCATAGCGGCCGAGATCCTTGGCTCAAAGTAATGATACTGCCTGTGGTCGGCAGCAAAATGGCTGAACCTTAGCCCTCCGTTGATCTTAAAGTTAATGGCCGGCTGCCATGTGTCTTCGAGGTAAACGCCGGATTCTATCCCGTTTGTCGATTTGAGATCTTTAAGATCAACATCCTGCATCCTGTCAATTTCAACGTAGGCATATGGCTTAAATTCATGCAGTGTCGTAATAAATCCGGCTTTAAGCATGTGTTTTGCACCGGGAATGATATCAATGTCATGTTTGAAGCTGTAATCAGTGATCCCTGAATTATACTGTGCATAATAATCCTTGCCTTCGCTGACTACCCTGTATTTGTCGTAAATTGAAAATTTATAATTACTGAAAACCAGCGATGTATTTGAAAATACTTTATTGCTGAACAGATGATTCCATCGCAGCGTTCCGGTGGCATTGCTCCAGAAGAATCCTGCATTTTCCTCAACACCCGATCTCGGATTCTTAAGATAATACTTATCCTTACCGAAATATCCGCTGAGATACAGCTTATCCTTTCTTCCGAAATCGTAGTTTATTTTTGAATTGAAATCGTAGAAGTAATAACCGTTATTGCCGTAGTGCAATAACTTAAGGAGAGGCCTGGCAATCAGGTCCACATACGTTCTCCGGCCTGAAAAAAGTACAGAAGATCTGTTTTTCTTCAGCGGGCCCTCAATGGTCATCCTCGACGAGATCAGACCAATACCGCCTTCCCCGTGCCATTCTTCCCTGTTTCCGTCCTTCATGTTCATGTCAAGCACTGATGACAGTCTTCCACCGTACCGGGCAGGAAAACCTCCCTTTATCAGTTCCACGCTTTTCAGTGCATCGCCGTTGAAGATCGAAAAGAAACCGAAAAGGTGACTCGCATTGTATACAATTGCATCGTCAAGGATTATCAGGTTCTGATCAGGTCCGCCTCCTCTTACATACATTCCGCTGCTGCCCTCCATTCCTTTCTGAACTCCCGGCATAAGCTGCAGCACTTTCAGAATGTCCTTCTCACCCAGCAATGCAGGCAGGTTTTTTGCCTGTGACACCTGCAGCTTAACAACACTCATCTTTACCGATTCGCTCTGTTTCTCATTGTAATCTCCGGTCACAGTGACTTCGTCCAGCGTAATGCCCGGATTAAGTTCAATATTCCGCTCAATATTCCTGTCAAGCCTGAAGATCGTAGAAACCGGATCATAACCAACATATGAAAAGATCAGTTCAACTGAATCAGCAGAAGGAATTGTTATAGAATAAAAACCGTAGGTGTTGGTTACAGTTCCTGTTCTTGCCGATGGAAGATAGATGTTAACACCTGTTAGGGATTCGCCACTACCTGCTTCTCTTACATAGCCGCTGATCGTGTATTTCCTTGATTGCGGAAACAGGGGTGTAACGGACAGAAAAAAGAATAAGATGAGAACAACGTGCTTCATAGGGTCAGTTATTCTAAACGCAATTCCGGTTCAATATTAATTGGATGCTTTTTGTTACCCAAAAGGTAAGATTTTTTTATCGCAATTGAGACCTGAGAGGTTAACGGAATTACGTAACAAAAAAACCGACAAATTCTGTCGGTTTCTGTCGGCCCGGAGGGGCTCGAACCCTCGACCCCATGATTAAGAGTCACGTGCTCTACCAGCTGAGCTACGGGCCGGTCAATTTTACGGTGCGAAAATAATTAAATTGGATTAAACAACAGCCAATTCGCTCAGATTAAATCACCGGCTATCATAAAGTAAACCAGTTGAGATGGTTACTTGTTTGGCTTTCAGGAAAATTAATGTGCCGGAATTCATTTGTATGACTGTCGTAACTGTAATCTTTCGCCCATTCCTTCCCATTCTCCGCGATCTGACCAATTGCACCGGCTATATAAAGCAACTCATTGTCGGTCATTGTTGGATGCAGCGACAGCCTGACCCAGCCGGGCTTCATCGACAGATCGCCCGCTTCAATCCTGTCGGTGATCTCCTTCGACAGCTTTATATCGACATTAAGCAGAAAATGGCCGTATGTGCCTGCACACGAACATCCGCCCCTGACCTGAACGCCAAACCTGTCATTAAGAAACTTTGTGACAAGATTATGATGGACCCCGTCAATGTAAAATGAAAAGACTCCGAGCCTACCTTTAATATTTTCGGCAAGTATATGCACTCCTTTGATTGCCGATAATTCCCTGAATGCGATCTTTATAAGCTCATCTTCCCTCAGACGTATATTCTCAGTTCCCATCTGCTCCTTCAGGATCACTGCAAGAGCTGCCCTGATCCCCTGAAGAAAGCCCGGTGTTCCGCCATCTTCCTTTACCTCGATATCGCTTATGTAGCTGTAACCACCCCACCTGTTTGTCCATTTGACAGTTCCTCCCCCCGGCGAATCGGGCGTCTCATTCTTGTAAAGCTTCCTGTTGAAGATCAGGACGCCGGCGCTCCCGGGTCCTCCGAGGAACTTGTGAGGTGAAAAAAATACTGCATCGAGCTGCTCCATCTTGTCAGCAGGATGCATATCGATGTCGACATAGGGAGCCGAGGCGGCAAAATCCATAAAGCAGTAGCCTCCGTTCTCGTGCATTATCCTTGCCAGTTCGTTAAATGGCGGTATATATCCTGTTACATTCGAGCATGCGCTGAAGGATCCTATAAGCAACGGACGGTTTTTATATTTCGTAATTACCTTCCTTAGATTGTCAGGATCAACAGTGAGGTCGGGCGCCGGTTCAAGAACAACGACTTCAGCAAGAGTCTCAAACCACGATGTATGGTTGGAGTGGTGCTCGGTATGTGTCAGGAATACCACAGGCCGGTTTTCATTGGGGATGTCCCTGCATGCATTATACTCGCCATGGGTGAACACACAGTAATTGATAGCCTGCTCGGGGACCTTCAGCCCAAGTATCCTCTGAAGCTTGGCAATTGCGGAGGTCATGCCGGTCCCTGTAAAAATGATGACGTCCTCATCGTTTGCGTTAACGTGCTTCTTTACAATCTTCTGCGCTTGATGATAAGCATCAGTCATCGCTTTGCCGGTAGCTGACGATTCCGAATGTGTATTGCCTATCATCGGGCCGATATCGTCAGATAACCTTTTTTCAATCGGGCCATACAGCCGTCCGCTTGCGATCCAGTCGGCATAAATAAGCGGCTTTATCCCTCCGGGTGTTTCAATGACTGCATCAATGCCCGTGATGTTGGTACGGTACCGGCTGAAGTATTCTTCGAGGTCTGACATTTTGTTACAGAAAGCGATTTGATAAGAACCGTCAAAAATATCAATTATTTGTTTATAAATTGCAGCCGCGAAGTGGATGCGGAAACAATAACCCTCTAACAATAATGAATCTGACCAGCCTGTATAACCATTCGATCCTGTTGATTTTTGTATTTGCAGTAATTGTGTTCATTCTGCTGTTTTTCATCCCTGCGCCATACGGGAAGTTCTCAAGGATAGGCTGGGGTCCTTCATTAAGGGCCAAATGGGCATGGATGATCATGGAATTACCATCACCGGCTTTTGTTGTGGTTTTCTTTATGCTCTCCGAAAATAAAGGTACTCCGCAGATAGTTTTTTTAACGATATGGCTTGTCCATTACCTTCACAGGACATTCGTTTACCCCTTTAGCCAGTCAGGAAGGAACAAGCCTTATCCGTTTGTGATTGTCCTGATGGCGATTGTGTTCAATTCAATGAACGGCTTTGTAAATGGCTATGGTGTATTCAATGTATATTCATACGACAATTCATGGCTCGGATCGTGGCAGTTTGTATCGGGCATCACGTTGTTTGTTGCGGGGTTTGTAATTAATAAAACTGCTGATAATAAGCTGAGCCTGTTCAGGAGAAACAACCCTGCGGAATATGTATTGCCTCAGGGGTGGCTGTTCAATTTCATATCATGCCCCCATTACCTTGGTGAAATAATGGAGTGGGGCGGATGGGCACTGCTCACATGGTCGGTTCCGGGATTTGCGTTTTTCGTTTTTACCTTTGCAAACCTCTATCCCAGGGCGATCGCTTCACAGAAATGGTACAAGGAAGCTTTCCCTGATTACCCTTCCGACAGGAAAGCCATTTTCCCCTTCATAATCTGACAGGCTTTGAGACTCTGGTTGACAAGCGGAGATCCCTCAGTCGTACAGTAATGCAACTGCAGATGCTCCTGTGCCGGCATGTGCACCAATTACAGGCGAAATATCGACTGTCGATACAGGGTGCCTGCCAGTAAGCTCCAGCATCTTTTCAGTATACCAGGCTGCGGCTTCGGGATTCCGGGCATGAAGGACAATATAGCCCCATATATTCCTTTCAACTGCTGACTTTCTGATGTATTCAATGATCTTTTCCATATTGGGCCTCTGCCCGGTAGCCTTGTCGAATACTATTACCTTGCCTGATTCATCAATTGTAACAATCGGATTTATGTTGAGCATCTTCGCCAGCAGACCTTTTACAGCAGAGACCCTTCCTCCCCTTACCAGGAATTTCAGGGTTTTCACGCTGACAAAAAGCCTTGTATTGAGTATCCAGTTGTCTGCCATTTCCACAACCTTATCATGAGTATAGCCGGCTTCAATTGCCTGGGCTGTCCTCAAAACGACCAATCCCAGAGTGCCCGATATACTCCTTGAATTCAGTACTGTGATCTTTTTGCCGAACTCCCTGCTTATTTTCTTTGATGCTTTAACGCTGCTGTAAAAAGTACCGCTGAGCTTTTCGCTCAGATGAACTGCGATTATTGAATCGTAATGCGAAGCAAGGTGTGAGTAAAGATTGGTGAAAGTGCTTTCGTTGACCTGGGCTGACTTTGGCTGTTCGCGCGTTTCGTTCAGCATGGAATAAAACTGGTCGGTCTGGATTGTAACTTTATCGAGATAATGGTTTTCCCCGAAGCTGAGGTTTATCGGGACCATACTTATCTGGTACCTGTCGAACACCTCCGGTGGCAGATCGCAGGTGGAATCGGTCACAAGGGCAATATTCCATTTCCTATCGCAGGCTATCTGCGAATGCCTGATCATATCATCTGCCTTCTGGAAAGCGATGGTACCTGCACCCCTGAGGCTGTTGAACAGCTCTGCCGGGGTATTCGTGTGGATGTGAAACCTCCTTACATTGTCCGAGCCGGCAATTACCACAGAATCGCCGTAGCTTTCAAGGACCTTTTTGATCTCTCCCTTTTCAAGACTGCAATTTTTTATTACAGCTTCGGTGCAGTACCTGAACAATATCTTCCCGGGAATAATTTCTTCATTTTTCAGGTAAGAAACAGCAGCAGGAGCAGAAAGAACAAGGCTTTTAATATTTCTTGAAGCAACGAATTCCTTTATGCCTTCAAAGAAAAGTACAAATCCCTTAGCACCTGAGTCAACAACATCATTCTTCCTGAGGATTTCAAGTTTCGATTTTGTTTCAACGAGCGATCTTTTCAGGACTTCGTAGGAATCGATAAGCATCTGGTTAAAATCGGCAAACTTGTTACGGCTCGCATAAATGTGTTCTGCAAATTCCCTGATAACTGTCAGCATTGTCCCTTCAACCGGTTTTGATACTGCTTCGTAGACATAGTTTACCGATTTCCTTAACGAATCGGCAAACTGCCTTACAGTAACCGATTTGTATTCACCAGTCTCATTGCTCAGTCCGTAAAAGAACTGTGCGAAGATGATCCCCGAATTCCCTCTTGCATTCATCATTACAGCCTCTGCAATCCGGTCGGCCGTGACCTTAAATGACCGGTGGGGACGAAGGGTGTCAACTACTGACCTTATTGTTGCTGCCAGATTTGTCCCCGTATCGCCGTCTTTTACCGGGAATACATTGATCTTGTTGAGTTCGACCTGATGCTCAATTACTTTTCTGGCACCGGCGAGAAAAGCGTAGTAGAGGTTCCTTCCGTCGAGCTCTGAAAAGGATGTATTGGCAAAAAAGGTCATAGGGTTCGCATAATTAAAGTCCTTAAAGATATCAATTTGCGACAAACCCTTGGTACTTTTGCCGGAACTTCCCAAACAGGGCTTTCACTATCCTGATTTTCAGGATGTATTGACCAATTTCTCATTGGAAAAGTTTATCTTTGGCATTAACAAATATCGGCATTAAGTGTTTACCAAAATTTAATTACTAACTGTTAATATCCGGACCCATGAAATTGAAAAATACCCTGCTCGTTGCCGGTCTGGCAGCCGGAGCTCTATTATTCCTGAAATCGGGTTCATCGATTCCAAAAGGTGCTGTGGCAGTTAAGCCTTTCGATAAGGAAAAGTACCTGGGGAAATGGTATGAAATTGCACGCTTTGATTTCAGGTTTGAAAGGAACCTCGACAATACCACTGCCGATTATTCACTCAATAAGGATGGTACCATCAGGGTAGTGAACAGGGGATATAATTATTTAACTGGAAAATGGGCAGAAGCGACCGGCAGGGCGAAGCTGGCAGGCGATCGGGATGAAGCAAAGCTGAAAGTATCATTTTTCGGACCTTTTTATGGAGCATACAATGTCATAGCACTTGACAGCGAATACAAATACGCTCTTGTGGCCGGCCGGAACCTGAAGTATCTCTGGATACTGTCGCGCACAACGACCATCCCGGATGAGGTAAAGTCCAGGTATCTTAAAACAGCTGAGGATATCGGATACAAAACCTCAGATCTTATATGGGTTAAGCACGACAAAACTCCATGAAATTCGATGGATTATGGGACTGTCCTGAAGCGCGGGTTACCTGAACTGATTTTCAGCAGATCCTCCAGAGCAGTTTTAAGCTCGGGGTATCTGAATTTGTAACCCGAGGCTCTTATTTTGTCTGACGAAATCCTGCTGCCCGTCAGCAGAACTACTGACATCTCACCGTACAGTAACTTCATCAATCGGGCGGGGATCGCCGGAAGTATAGCCGGTCTTTTCATGACATTTGCGAGCGTAAGCATAAACTCCCTGTTGGTTACCTGAGCCGGTGCAACTGCATTGTAAGTTCCGCGCATTGCAGTGTCCCCGATCGCCTTCATGAAGATTCCGCAAAGATCGTCAATATGGATCCACGACAGGTATTGATCTCCGCTGCCTATCGGGGCTCCGGCTCCGTATTTGACTGGCATTATCATTCGTCCGAGCGCTCCTCCACGGCTGGCAAGTACAACTCCTGCCCTGAGCTTCACGCTTCTTATTCCGGCCGATTCAAACCTGTCTGCGTTCTGTTCCCAAAGCCTGCATACCTCACCGAGAAAATCATCAGCCGGCGGATCTGTTTCGAGGAATATCCTGTCGGATGTCAGGGAACCATAATAATTTGTCCCGGAAATGGATATGAATGCTTTTACTTTACAATCACACCTATTTACTGCTTTTAAAAGTAATTCTCCTCCCGTTACTCTGCTGGAGATCAGCAATTTCTTTCTTTTCACCGTCCATCGTTTATCAGCCAGCCCGGCACCGGCAAGGTGTATGATATAGTCGGCAGCTGATATAGCTTCCCGGTCGATTTTGCCATTTGCGGGATCCCAGTGATAAACAGGGAATTCATAACTCTCACCGGTTCTCGTGCTGAGGATAATTACATTATATCCGGTCTCTGCAAGTTTTCTGCCGAGATGCCGGCCTATCAGACCCGTTCCACCGGTAAGAAGTACTGTTTCCATATAGCCTGATAAATTATTGAATTTTCGCAAATAAAAAAGTTAAATCGTGCTAAAATATTGCGCCCTATTAACTGGTTTGCCTGAATTATTTCGCTCGCTACGGTGCTGATCATCATGTTTTATCTGTTACACAGGGCGTTGCCCCTGCGCTAATATATTACGCCAGCTACGGGACTGATTAATGTTTTTGCCTGGTTACACAGGGCGTTGCCCTGCGCTAAAATCTTACGCCCGCTACGGGGCTGAAAACACAATAATGAAAAAGGCTGTAGGCCAGCAGTTATTAATGTATGATCTGAATATAAGGCCATTACAAGGAATTTTGTGACGTTTACAAAGCCCGGGAATACAGGCCGTAGGCCTTACATACGCTAACGTCGGGCATCGCCCGATGTTAGACCCTCCCGATAGGATTAAGCCCCGTAGCGGGCGCAATAAGTGAAGTAAAAAGAAAGTTCTATAAATACTTCAATGTGCCAATTGTTCAGGAACATAAATATACATCCGAAAATTGTCAGGATAAGACATTTTTATGTTAAAACTATTTGGAAAGTTATCGGATCGGTTTTACTTTTACGTCCGGAAAAAAAATTTAAGGAAAGAATGGACGACGGGCCTGCGAATCGGAGTATTGAGAACCTGATATAGGGGGAGGCCGTCTGCTCAACGGGTTGCTTCCTGCTGTATCATTTTGGCAAGGAGGTAACTATGACTTCACTCACAACATTTTATTTAAGCGGAATAATAGGGAAGGAAGCCTTTGGTGCCGATGGCGATGCCATTGGTGTGATCAGGGACCTTCTTATAAGCGCAGTTCCAACCGGGCAGAACGTTCCGAACCAGCAGCTGGTAAACGGTGTAAAGCTGAAGATAGGAAAAGAGGCGAAGTTCTATTCCTTCAAACCCTTCAGGGTGGTCAAGGCGCGTGAGATGATCAGTGTGAGCTGCAGTGATCTGATTGAACTCCCGCAAGATGATATCAATAACGGCCTTCTGCTTGTCGAAAACATACTTGACAAGCAGATAGTTGACCTTAACGGACGGAAGCTTGTCAGGGTGAATGATATAAGGCTTGCTACACTCCCGACCGGTACATTTGCAATAGCGGTTGATATAGGGATCGAAGGACTCCTTCGCCGGATCGGGATTTCAATCCCGATCAAAAAGATCCTTTCACTGATTAAAATAAACATACCTTCAAAATATATCCTTTGGGATGATGTTCAGGCAATTGATTTTTCGAATTCGAACATAAAACTCTCAAAAAGTTACGCAAAGCTTCACACTCTGCACCCTTCCGACCTTGCAGATATTCTTGAGGACCTTGGCAAAAAATCGAGTACCTCGTTGTTCTCGGCCCTTGATGAAGAAAAAGCTGCTGACGTTCTGGAAGAGCTCGAAACACACACCCAGATACATATAATTGAAAGCCTCCCGGTGGGCAAGGTTGCCGATGTTCTGGAGAAGATGCCGGCCGATGAGGTGGCTGACATTCTAGATGAAATTGAGGATGAGAAGGCCGAGATGCTCCTTAAGGAGATGGACAGCGAATCTTCGCAGGAGGTCCGTGACCTGCTCGAATATCCCGATAATTCAGCAGGCGCACTGATGACTACAGACGTGTTGTCGTTCAAACCGGAACTGACAGTTGATGAGGTTATCAGGGATCTTCGCATTAAAAAACCCGAATCCCCCGAACTTTATACACTGTTCGTTACAGGCGAAAACGATGAGCTTCTTGGAACATTCGGACTCCGCGACCTTATTACATCCCAACCCGAAACCAGGATAAGCGAAATCATGAAATCGGAACCTGTCTTCCTCTATGACGACCAGAAGGTTGATGATATAGCTGAGACCATTTCCAAGTATAATCTTCTTGCTGTCCCCGTGGTCGACAAGAACAACCAGCTCCAGGGAATGGTAGTTGTAGACGACGTTGTTGAAGACCTCATTAACAAAAGAAGGACCAATAAGAGATAACTCCGATGATCAGGACCAGATTCAGAAAGTCGGCTTTTTTCAGGAACGCAGCAATCTTCTTGGCCTTGCTGGGCCCCGGTATAATAACCGGGAGTGTCGATAACGATGCCGGCGGGATTACTACCTATTCGGTGGCCGGGGCGATTTACGGGTACAGGATGATCTGGACACTGATCCCATCGCTCGTAGTACTACTGGTCATTCAGGAGATGAATGCCAGAATGGGAATAGTTACAGGGAAGGGGCTCTCTGACCTTATAAGGGAAAATGCCGGTGTGAAGATCACCTTCTTTATTTTCATCGGCCTTCTTCTTTCAAATATAGGGAACACAACTACTGAGTTTGCCGGGGTAGCAGGAAGTATGCAAATATTCGGAGTAAGCAAGTATATATCTGTCCCGGTTGCGGCTTTTATTGTCTGGATACTGGTGGTAAAAGGAACATACAAGATCGCCGAGCGCATCTTCCTTATATTCAGCGTTTCACTCCTGACCTACGTCGTTTCGGCGCTTATGAGCAAGCCTCACTGGGGAGATATCGGATCGGCAATTATCCGGCCGGGGATTAAATGGAATACCGAGAGCATTACTGTCGTTATTGCGCTGGTGGGCACCACGATCGCCCCATGGATGCAATTCTACATGCAATCGTCGGTCATTGAGAAGGGATTGAAAATGAAAAACTACAGGTTCACCCTGATTGACATTATTGTAGGATGCGTAGTCACTGTGGTGGTTGCTTTCTTCATTATGGTCGCCTGCGGGGCTACCCTTTATCCGAACGGCATCCGGATCAACGAGGCAAAAGATGCCGCCCTTGCACTTAAGCCTCTTGCGGGCGCACTTGCATCGCAGGTATTCGCTTTCGGATTGTTCGTGGCATCAGTCTTTTCTGCTACCATACTTCCCCTCGCTACTGCATTCTACATTTGCGAGGCATTCGGCTTTGAAGCTGGAATTGACAAGAAATGGGACGAAGCCAGGGAATTTTACGTCCTTTATACCGGCATCGTGGTAATCTCGGCATTGATCATCCTTCTCCCAAATGCACCTCTGATAGCTATTTCAATATGGTCGCAGGTACTCAACGGAATACTGTTACCGGTGGTGCTTGTT
>JBAVOD010000365.1:0-5098 GCA_049691735.1 Bacteroidales bacterium | reverse complement strand
CACATCCTCAAGAACGCTCATCATTGTAGGACGGTCAATATTCTTCAGCTCTTTGAATTCCGAAAAAGTATCGATCAAATTAACATTTTCCATCTGGTACTCTTTATCTTGATGTTATTTAATAATTAATACTGATTTAACTGTTTTAACCTGGTCGAAATTAAAGGGCAGTTCGACGATCTCTTTTCCATTACCTTTCACCTTCTTTTCGGTTTCCAGATCAAAGCCTCCGTCGGTGACATTTCTGAGTATGCCTGAAAATTTTTGTCCTTCATTATCCACCACCGCCACCTGGCTGCCTTCGTTTTTATGGTATTGTTCGATCACCGCAAACGGCATTTCGAGCCCTGGCGATGAAACCTGCAGCTCATAATCTTCTGTATTGCGGTCAAGGCCTCTCTCGATATGCCGGTGCAGACCGGCACATTCATCGATAGTAATCCCTTCTTTTGTGTCGGCATACACTATTATCCTGTTTGAACTGCTTATCCGGACCCCGACCAGGAATATCTGAGTGCCGGTGATATATTCGTTAACCAGTTTTTCTATTTTACTTTTCTCAATCATCCTCCAAAATGATAATAAAATAGGGGACTTTTGTCCCCTTGGTCTCAAGTGCCCCTCATTTCGAATGCAAAAATACACATTGTTTTGAAAAAATCAAAATCCAATCATAAAAATACGAACTTTGCATCCCAAACGGGCCACCATTAATAGGCGGATGGCATATACGCAAACTGATCAGGTACAATAAATTGAAAACAGAAATACCCTACGATGAAGAGGATATCAGGCTTCTCACCGAATGCACCCTCTGCCTGAGGGAATGCGGGTCGAACAGGTTTTTGGGGCCTGAAGGATGGTGCAGGTCGGATGCCGGCATGAACATTGCTTCGATATGCATCCACAGGGGAGAGGAACCTGCGATAAACGGGCCGGAGGGGATCTGCAACATTTTTTTCTCAGGATGCAATCTCAGGTGCATTTATTGCCAGAATTATGAGATAAGCCATCAATGTCCGACTGGAGGAAATAAAATAACTGATTTTCCGGATGCAATTGAGAAAATCTGCAATATCCTTTCATCAGGCATAAAAGCTGTCGGCTTCGTTTCTCCTTCGCATGTAGTTCCCCAGGTTAAGGCAATAATAAAAGGATTGAACGGGCGAGGATTCAGGCCTGTAACAGTTTATAATACAAACAGCTACGAAAAAATAGAAACATTGAGGAGTCTCGATGGCATCATTGATGTATATCTCCCTGATCTGAAATATATGTCGCCTGAGCTGTCAAAAGAGTTTTCGGGAGCCAATGATTATCCGGAAACAGCATTGGCAGCGGTCCGTGAAATGTATTACCAGAAAGGATCGACGCTGTTAACCGATGATGAGGGGAGGGCTCAACGAGGGATTATAATAAGGCATCTCGTATTGCCCGGTCATGCCGGTGAGAGCAAGAAGGTCCTGAGGGCCGTTGCTGATGAAATTTCGACAGGGATAACCATCTCACTGATGTCGCAGTACCATCCTGTACCCGGTGTCAGCGGGCATCCTGCTTTGGGAAGGGTGCTTTACCGGAGCGAATACGAAGAAGTGGTTGAAGAGATGGAGCAGCTTGGTTTCAGGAACGGATGGGTCCAGGATATGGAAAGTCACCTTAACTACAGGCCCGATTTCAGCAAGGAGCATCCCTTTGAGGATCTCTCCGGCTGCAGAACTACATGAATTTCTCTCTCTTTTGCAAATTGTACAGGGCGGCCAGCAGAAAAAGTACAGTACCAGTGACAAGGAAGATCCGGTTCTTAAGGGAGATAATGGCCCAGGTGGCCTCATTTACGTCATATGCTGGCCGGTATGGATTCAGAAAAACATTCCATTGACTTTTCCTCAGAGGGTCTTCCAGGATAAGGAAGAATATCCCGAAGATGATCATCACGACGGCAGTGCCGTTGCCGTTGCGGATGACGGTAGAAAGCATGAATGCCATCATACCCAGGAACATAACCGGCAGCATGACCTGTGTGGTGACACTGAAAAAACTAAATTTTACTATCAGGACTGAAGAGAGGAAGGTGAATACGATCATTATCAGGAATGCAATAATGAAAATCAGAGCTATTCTTATGAGCCAGACCTTATAGCGGTAGTTGGGGATTCCGAACAGTATCTCGATTGTCCTCGAATCCTGGTCATTCTGGATCCCAAAGACTGAGGGGTAGAATACCAGGAGGATAGCGGAAAAGATAAAGACTCCGTAAAGATCGGACATGCGCGACACGTCGTTGTCGAGGACGTAAATAATTGAAAGTCCGAAATAGAAGATCACTGAACCTATCAGGAACCAGAGGAATTTATTGGCGAAGATGATCCGCAGGTTGTAGTTGATCATCCTGTAGATAAGGTCAGCAAGGTTTAAGAGTTTATAGGTTTTCATTAATATTATTTATTAATAATATCATTAATCATTTATAACAGGTATGCTATATATGCCTTTAATGCTATATTCTTATAATGTATTATAATATTATGATAATAAAAAATATAAGTTATATTATTTAAATATTATATTATAATAACCTGATAAAAAATTATGATAATAAGAAAAATATTGTATATTGGTAAAATTGTATATGCCCATAGGTTTATATATTTTAATCGTTATAACATAAATCGGTTATATAATTAATATTGTATATAATGAACATTTAATACAACTGATTGCTGATATAACCTATTTACTGTACCCATTCTTTCTCCTTAACAACCACAGGTAAGCATCCTCAAGATTCGGACTGACCTTTACCGCACCTTCCCAGGGCGAAGATTCGGATATGACCCGTACCCTAACCATCTCCCCATCTGACATATGATGAACAACAAGCTTTTCTTCAACAAAACTGCTGAAATCAGCGGCGGGTATGCTGAACTGCCATACATGCCCTTCAGCTTCACCTGTCATATCAGAAGGTTTCCCGAGGAACCTGAGCATCCCCTTGTCCAGAACAGCCACCTGATTGCACGAACTTGAAATGTCCTCAATGATATGGGTCGAGAAAATCACAATCCTTTCACGGCTAAGCTCCACCAGCAGGTTCCTGAACCTGATCCTTTCCCTGGGATCAAGACCTGCCGTCGGCTCGTCAACAACCAGGATCCTGGGCAGGTGAAGAAGTATCTGGGCAATACCCATCCTCTGCTTCATACCACCCGAATAGGACCCTATCCTTTCGTGCCTGTGATCGTCCATATGCACGGCTTTCAGGACATATGTCACTCTCTCTTCCCTTACCCCGGGATCTATTATGTTCTTCAGCATCGCCAGGTAATGCAGATACTCATGCGCCGTCATGTTTTCGTAAGTGCCAAACTCCTGGGGCAGATAACCGATTAGCCCCTGGAGCTCCTCACGCCTGACCTGCGTGTCGAGACCGTTGATCCATACCTTCCCGTAGCTCTGTTCAAGAATCCCGCAGATTATCCTCATTAACGTCGTCTTTCCGGCCCCATTGGGACCGAGAAGACCGAACATGCCATTGCCAATATTCAGCGAAATACGGGTAAGCGCCTTGAATGGCTTCTTTCTTCTTCCAATAAGGGGAACTGCAGCCACAATCCTGTAAATTGTCTTCCTGAGATTTCTGAACCTCCCTTCAAGCCTGTAAATATCAATGTTCTCCCTGTTGAGCCTCAGCCCTGTGGTGTATATGAACAAACCAAGAAACCATATAAATCCAAGGATCAGGACAACTGCAAGATTCTCCCATTTTTTCTGGAACCAAACAAGATTCAAAAGTGGTATTAACCAGATCACTCCAATGTCAAGAAGTCCGGGGAGCTTCTTCAACAACCTCCCCTTTCCCTTGCTGTAAAGGCTGACCAGAAGCTCCCTGATTGAACTCCAGAAGCCTGTGATGACAAACCAGCATGACACACTGAAAATGAAGATCCAGAATCCTTTATCAAGGTAGAAATAGGTGAAATATATCATAAATCCCAGCAGGGGGATCTGCCATGCAATACTTTTCAAATCCTTCCAAGCCGTGAAATGCTGCCTGAGCCCAAGCCTTTCCCTTATCCTAGCCCCGGCTTTCCACTCCCTGGACCACCTGCTGTCACGCTCGTAAATCTTTACAAGGCTCTGAATATAAATGTTCAGTGGTTCATCAGGTGAAATAACAGTTTCCCTTGCTTTTCTAAGGCTGTTCATTACAAACCAGGTGCCAGCAGGAACAAGTATCAGAGCAAGAAGGGTAGTGATGATTTTCCAGATGAACCTGTCAATGGAGCTGTATATCAATAATGTAAGTAAAGCGAAAATCGCTATCTGGATGATCTTGTTCTTCCAGCTCAGCGAATTGAACCAGCCAATGGCGTTTTCAAGTCCTGAATAGAATGTCGGGATGAAAATAAGGGTCAGAAGAGTGCTCAGGGAAAGACCCCCAATAACTGTAATTGCAAAGGATGCCCCGATGGCTGAGACAAATTCTGCCTGACCCATAGCCAGCGGTACCATAGCAATCACGGTTGTTGAGGCTGTTATGACTATCGGCCTCAGTCGTGCCATACCCGCTGTCATCAATGCTCTCTGACGCCGGTAACCTCTCTTTCTCAGAATGTTTGTGTAGTCAATGAGGATTATGCCGTTATTGACAACTATTCCGACCAGGATCAGAAAACCGGTGAGAGTATTGGCATTCAGCAGGGAATTCCCTGTCAGGATAAGTGCTATGAGCGAGCCAAGGGCAGCCAACGGTATGCTGAACATGAGCACGACCGGAGTGACCAGCGACTCAAAGACCGCTGCTAGGATCATGTAGATCAGAAGAAAAGCGATCCCGATGAGATAATAAAAGTCCTGAAGCTGGTTCTTTTCGTGGACCACCTCTACGGCAAGACCGGCAGGGATGTTCATTCCTGCCACAACTGATTCAATCTCCTGTCGGGCAAGGGCAACCAGATCCTTCGAATTACTGATCTCCTCTTTGAAATCGTAAGTCACAGTGATCCTTTTTTTCTGGTTCTCCCTGTGTATGGTGCCTGTGCCGGACGAGAAAATAATATCCGAGAGCTCCTCCATTTCCATTATTCCCCCATTTGTT
>JBAVOD010000364.1:0-16407 GCA_049691735.1 Bacteroidales bacterium | reverse complement strand
GTCCGGTATTTCGGCTCGGGAAATTTGACGCCTTCATATCTCCAGTCGTTGCCCGGAGAGTTAAGGGTATGGTCGGTTTTTGTGTTTTTCAGCTTTACCAGTGCTCCGATATCGCCCGGAAAGAGTTCCGGAACCCTGACCCTGTTCTTTCCTGCGCATACGTAAAGCTGCGACAGCCGTTCCTTGGTCCCGTTATTGCTGTTAATCACGTCCAGGTTTTCAGTTATTTTTCCTGAATAGACCCTGAAATAGTTTATTTCGCCAATATGTTCCTCGACTGATGATTTGAAAACGTACAACGATGCGAAACCGGCAGGATCGGGTTTTACTTCATTTCCCCTGCTGTTGACAGGTGCAGGCATATCAATGATTGAAGGAGCTTCGTTCACAATGAATTCCATCAGCCTGTCAACACCGATGTTGTTTTTTGCCGATATGCAGAATACTGGGAACATCCCTCTTGAAACTATTCCTTTTGCGATGCCTTTTCTTATCTCTTCTTCCGTCAGGGTGTCATTTGCAAAAAACAGTTCCATCAGGGTTTCATCACTCTCGGCAGCTTTCTCCACCAAAGCGCTGTGAAGTTCTTCAGCCTTTTCCTTCTGATCAGCAGGAATATCGGAGATCTTTGCATTTCCACCCTCTTTGGGATACTGAAGCAATTTCATCTTCAGGAGGTCGATAATGGCATTGAACCCAACCCCTTCATTGACAGGATACTGGACAAGGATAATGTTGCTCCCTAGGCGATCCTTCATCGTCTCGATTGATTTTTCGAAATTCGCTTTTTCATGATCCAGGCTGTTGATAACAAGGATCAGGGGTTTGCGGGCCTGTTCCGCGTGCCTGAAATGGATCTCGGTACCGACTTCAACCCCGTTCTGCACGTTAATTGTCAGAACCGCACAATCTGTTGCATAGAGCGAAGAGATCACCCCTCCGCTGAAATCATCCAGACCCGGTGTGTCAATGATATTGATCTTCTTATTCTGAAACTCGGCGTAAAGTACAGTCGAAAATATTGAATTCCCGTTTTCATGTTCTATCGGACGGTAATCCGAAACCGTGTTCTGTCCTTCAATTGTACCCCTCCGTTCAATGACTCCGCCGTTGAAGAGCATCGCTTCGGCAAGGGTTGTTTTACCCGATCCGGAATTCCCCAGCAGAGCAATATTCTTTATCTGGTCAGTCTGATATGTTTTCATGATTGCGCTATTGTTATGAATTACTTATTTATATACGTGTTCAGGAGGGCACAAAAATAACAAATTTTTAAAAACAGCTTAGGAAAGAGTACATAATTACTATTTTTTTATTTACTTTGCGCCAGTTTTTTGAAATACGGGAGTACCGTTAATTCCTTCACTGTAAGTTTACAAAACGAATAATCACTGGGGATTATCGGGAAGCAACCTGTCAATAACTTACGTTTTAAGTAAGATATTTTATTTTCAAAGACTCATTTATTGCTGATTATCGCTGATGATCAGTTGTTTTGGGTGTGTTGTAGGGCACTGTTGATAAAAAACAGGAGACTTTATTGTATAATGATAAATAAAAAATACCTTTGCGAACCGATTTTTCAGGGTAAAATTTAATGCTTAAATAAAAGGATTTATGCCGACAATTCAGCAGTTAGTAAGAAAAGGCAGGAAGAAACTGGTAGATAAAAGTAAGGCTCCTGCTTTGGATTCATGTCCTCAAAGAAGGGGCGTTTGTGTAAGGGTTTACACCACCACACCCAAAAAGCCAAATTCGGCCATGAGGAAAGTGGCCAGGGTAAAGCTGACAAACCAGAAGGAGGTCAACGCTTATATTCCCGGTGAAGGTCATAACCTTCAGGAGCACTCAATAGTCCTGATAAGGGGAGGCAGGGTCAAAGACCTGCCGGGCGTCCGTTACCATCTTGTACGTGGCGCACTTGATACATCGGGAGTTGATGGCCGTACCCAGAGAAGGTCGAAATACGGAGCCAAGCGACCAAAGAAATAACACTTAAAGAGATAAGATAATGAGAAAATCTAAACCGAAGAAGCGGATAATGTTACCGGATCCGAAATATCACGATCCGTACGTAACCAGGTTTGTGAACAATCTTATGATCAGTGGTAAAAAGAATCTTGCCTTTACAATCTTTTACGATTCCCTCGAAATTATTGGCGACAAATTCAAAGCAGAAGGCAAGTCTCCGCTTGAGATCTTCAAACAGGCTCTTGAAAACGTAACACCGCAGGTTGAAGTCAAAGCCCGCAGGGTTGGTGGTGCAACCTTCCAGGTCCCCATGGAGATCCGTGCCGACAGGAAGGTGAGCATAAGCATGAAGAATATGATATCATTTGCAAGAAAACGCACCGGACATTCGATGGCCGAGAGACTTGCTGCTGAGCTGATGGCTGCCTATAAGCTTGAAGGTGGTGCATATAAGAAAAAGGAAGATACACACAGGATGGCAGAGGCTAACAAGGCATTTGCTCATTTCCGGTTTTAGCTGACGATCTGAAAGGAGAATAATAAAATTCATGGATAAAAACCTGAAAAATACCAGAAACATCGGGATCATGGCCCACATTGATGCCGGCAAGACCACCACTACGGAACGGATTCTGTTCTATACTGGCAGGACTCACCGGATGGGCGAGGTACATGACGGTAATGCCCAGATGGACTGGATGATTCAGGAGCAGGAACGCGGGATAACCATTACATCTGCCGCAACGACTGCATTCTGGAAGCACAGGGGAGACGATTTCAAGATTAACATAATAGATACTCCGGGCCACGTCGATTTTACGGTTGAGGTGGAACGGTCACTGAGGGTGCTTGACGGAGCGGTTGCAGTATTCTGTGCTGTCGGCGGAGTTGAGCCGCAATCCGAGACCGTATGGCGTCAGGCAAATAAATACAATGTTCCCCGCCTTGCATTTGTAAACAAGATGGACCGGGCAGGTGCTGATTACTTCACTGTGCTTCAGCAGATAAAAGATAAGCTCGGAGCAAATCCGGTTGCTATTGAGCTGCCGATTGGCGCTGAGGAGAACTTTACCGGACTTATCGACCTCATCGAAATGGAGGCAGTTGTTTGGTACGATGCGGATGCAACAGGGTCAACATTTGAATTGCAGGAGATACCCACCGAAATGGTCGGGGAAGCTAAAGAATGGAGGGGCAAACTTATTGAATCACTTGCAAATGTAAACGATACGCTTCTTGCAAGATATATAGAAGACCACGACTCAATCACCAACGAAGAAATAAGGGAAGCGCTCAGGAAGTCAACAATTGAAGGAACCATTGTCCCTGTTACATGCGGTGCGGCATTCAAGAATAAGGGCATTCAGACGCTGCTTGATGCAATAATTGATTTCCTGCCGTCACCTGTCGACATCGGGGCAATAACCGGTGTGGACATAAAGACCGGCAATGAAGCAAAACGGGAGCCCGATGACGATGAACCACTTGCTGCACTTGCGTTTAAGATAGCAACGGATCCGTTCGTCGGCAGGCTCGTATTTCTGAGGATATATTCAGGAGTACTTCACGCCGGCGATACAGTCCTGAACTCAAGGACCGGAAAAAGGGAAAGGATAAACCGTCTTTTCCAGATGCACGCGAACAAGCAGAATCCAATTGAGAGTATTTCAGCCGGTGATATCGGTGCTGGCGTTGGCTTCAAGGATCTGAAAACAGGTGATACACTCTCTGCAATCCACAAGCCGATAGTGCTTGAATCGATGGATTTTCCCGAGCCGGTAATTGGAGTGGCAATTGAACCCAAAACACAGGCCGACGTCGATAAGCTTTCACTGGCTCTCAACAAGCTGGCGGAGGAAGACCCTACCTTCCAGGTAAGAACCGATCCCGACAGCGGTCAGACCATCATCAACGGGATGGGAGAGCTTCATCTTGAGATTCTCATCGACAGGCTCAGAAGGGAGTTCAAGGTCGAGTGCAACCAGGGAGTACCTCAGGTTGCCTACAAGGAAGCCATCACCACCGGTGGAGAATTCCGCGAGGTGTTCAAAAAACAGACAGGCGGCCGGGGTAAGTTTGCCGATATTTCGTTTGCGCTTTTGCCTGCTGAAGATGGAGTGCATGGACTGGAGTTCGTAAATGAAGTGAAGGGAGGAAATATCCCCAAAGAGTATATCCCTTCTGTTGAAAAGGGATTCCGTGAAGCAATGTCAAACGGTCCGCTTGCGGGTTTCCCGATGGAGAGCCTCAAGGTAGTCCTGAAGGATGGTTCATTCCATCCTGTGGATTCAGATTCCCTGTCTTTTGAAATTGCTGCCAAGCAGGCATTCAGAAAATATGCAGGCAAATGCAATCCGGTCCTTCTTGAGCCCATTATGTCGACCGAAGTCGTCACACCCGAGGAATATGTTGGCGACGTTATAGGTGATTTCAACAGGAGAAGGGGGAAGGTTGAAGGTATGGAAACCAAGGCCGGCGCAAGGGTGGTAAGGGCCAAGGTCCCGCTTGCAGAGAAATTCGGTTATGTCACGGTGCTAAGGACCCTGACATCAGGAAGGGCCACCTCGACGATGGAATTTTCTCATTATGAAGAGGTGCCTGCAGAAATAGCCAACAGGATTATTGAAATTACAAAAGGAAAAATTCTATAGCATATGAGTCAGAAAATTCGCATCAAACTGAAATCTTACGATCATAATCTGGTGGACAAATCCGCGGAAAAGATTGTAAAGACAGTAAAGTCGACCGGTGCTGTTGTGAGCGGACCAATTCCGCTTCCCACCCACAAGAAGATCTATACTGTTCTTCGTTCCCCGTTTGTAAACAAGAAGGCGAGAGAACAGTTCCAGCTTTCGTCATACAAGCGGCTCCTTGATATTTACAGCTCAACGCCAAAGACCATCGATGCCTTGATGAAGCTGGAACTACCAAGCGGCGTGGAGGTAGAAATAAAAGTGTGAAACCAGTAAAGTAAAATAGAAATGCAGGGATTAATAGGAAAAAAAGTTGGAATGACTTCCGTTTTCAATGAAGACGGAAAGAATATTCCTTGTACCGTACTGCAGGCAGGCCCTTGCGTGGTTACACAGATCAAGACCCTGGAAAAGGACGGATATTTTGCCGTACAGCTTGGTTTTGATGAGAAGAAGGAAAAGCATACTACAAAGGCTGAACTGGGTCATCTCAAAAAAGTAAATACCACACCCAAACGGAAACTCATTGAGTTTACTGGATTCCAGGAAGGCCAGGTTAAGGAAGGCGAAGTCCTGACTGCCGAGTTCTTCAGACCCGACAACTGGGTGGATGTGAGGGGCTGGTCAAAGGGAAAGGGATTCCAGGGAGTTGTAAAACGTCACGGCTTCAGCGGTGTTGGCGGACAAACCCATGGACAGCATAACAGGGGAAGGGCACCGGGTTCGCTGGGTGCATCATCTTTTCCGTCGAGAGTATTACCGGGTATGAGGATGGCCGGCCACACAGGCAACAGGAAGGTCATGTCAATAAGTATGAGAGTGGTAAAGCTTATGCCCGAGAATAATTTATTGTTGGTCAAGGGAGCAGTTCCCGGTCCGAAAGGTGGTTACGTAATAATTACAAAATAATGGAATTAGCTATTCTTAATATAGAAGGTAAGGAAACCGGAAGAAAGATCAGTCTTAATGATTCTATCTTCGGCATCAAACCTAATGACCATGCTATTTACCTCGATACAAAGCAGTTCATGGCGAACCAGAGGCAGGGAACACACAAATCGAAGCAGCGTGGTGAGGTCGCAGGCAGCACCAGGAAGATAAAAAGGCAGAAGGGCACCGGTACTGCACGCGCAGGAAGCATAAAAAATCCGCTTTTCAGGGGAGGTGGACGTATCTTTGGTCCCCAGCCACGATTCTACGGTTTTAAGCTCAACAAAAAACTGAAGGAACTTGCAAGGAAATCAGCACTTTCGTACAAGGCTTCAACAAACAGCATCATAGTGATCGAAGACTTATCGTTCGAAGCTCCTAAAACAAAGGAGATGCTGAAAGTGGGTGATAACCTGAATATCGGAAAGAAAAATTCATTATTTGTTTTACCGGAACAAAATAAAAACATATATTTGTCATCCCGAAATGTACAAGGGGTTGATGTTGTAACCGCCGGTGAACTAAGTACTTACAAGATTATGAAAGCATCTGCAATTGTACTTGTGGAGAGTGCAGTTGACGTTTTGCAGGCAACTTTTGAAAATTAGTAAAATCAGGGGAATGAATATTTTGCTTAAACCAATAGTTACGGAAAAAATGACAAAGCAGGGCGACAAATTCAACCGCTACGGTTTTGTTGTTGAAAAGACCGCCAATAAGCTTCAGATCAGGAAAGCTGTCGAAGATCTCTACGGAGTGACAGTTGAATCGGTAAATACGATGCGGTATGCGGGAAAGGTCAAAAGCAGGAACACAAAATCGGGACTGCTGACCGGCAAAACTTCATCTGTAAAAAAAGCTGTAGTTACCCTTGCAGAAGGGAATAAAATAGATTTCTATAGCAATATTTAAAAACCTATATGGCAGTCAGAAAGATCAAACCTGTAACACCAGGTCAGCGCAACAAAATCATCAGTGCTTTTGACACGATAACAAGCACTGTGCCGGAGAAATCACTCCTCCGACCGCTAAGGAAAACCGGAGGAAGGAACGTTAACGGCAAAAGGACTATGAGGTACATCGGCGGCGGTCACAAACAGATGTACAGGGTCATCGATTTTCTAAGGAATAAGGATGGCATGAATGCAACTGTAAGAGCAATTGAATATGATCCGAACAGGTCATCGAGAATTGCTCTCGTTGTTTATGAAGATGGAGAGAAAAGATACATTATTGCTCCATCGGGTCTGCAGGTTGGTCAGAAAATAGCCTCGGGCAAGGATGCTGCACCGGAAGTCGGCAATACTATGTTCATCAATGATATTCCGCTTGGCACCATTGTTCACAACATTGAGCTCAAACCCGGTAAAGGAGCAGCACTTGCACGCAGCGCGGGAACATATGCGCAGATCTCGGCGCGTGAGGGGAAATACGCTACAATAAAGCTTCCGTCGGGTGAAACAAGAATGGTCCTGAATACCTGCAGGGCCACTATCGGAACGGTCTCCAATCCTGACCATAATCTTGAAAAATCGGGCAAAGCCGGCCGGTCACGCTGGCAGGGACGTCGTCCGAGGACAAGAGGGGTTGCCATGAACCCGGTTGATCACCCGATGGGTGGCGGTGAAGGAAAAGCTTCAGGCGGACACCCGAGATCGCGCAGAGGTATACCGGCAAAAGGCTTTAAGACCCGTGACAAGAAGAAATACTCTGCAAAATATATTATTGAAAGAAGGAAAAAATAACTGATATATTATGAGTAGATCTATTAAAAAAGGCCCTTTCATTGATTACAAGCTGGAGAAGCGAGTTCTTGGCATGAATGAAGGACAAAAGAAATCAGTGCTCAAAACGTGGTCGAGGCGATCGATCATTTCACCCGACTTTGTCGGACATACTATAGCAGTTCACAATGGTAACAAGTTCATCCCTGTTTACATTACCGAAAACATGGTAGGGCACAAGCTGGGAGAGTTTGCACCCACGCGTACCTTCAGGGGTCACTCGGGTAACAAGTAAGATGTAAGGTGAACATGTAAAACTTTTAGAAATGGGTGCAAGAAAAAGAAATTCAGCAGAACAGAGGAAGGCGGCCGCAAAGAGCAATTACCAGGCGGTGCTCAGAAACTGTCCTACTTCTCCGCGAAAAATGAGGCTGGTAACGGAACTGATTAAAGGTAAAGAAGTTAACAAGGCAATTGATATCCTGAGGTTCAGTCCACAGGAAGCGTCAAGGAGGCTCGAAAAGCTTTTGCTTTCGGCAATTGCCAACTGGCAGTCAAAGAATGAAGGTGTCAGAGTGGAGGAAAGCAACCTTTATGTGAAGAAGGTCAGCGTCGATGGCGGCCGTGCATTGAAAAGACTGCAGACTGCCCCCCAGGGCCGTGCCTACAGGGTAAGAAAAAGGTCAAACCATGTTACTCTGGTCCTTGACAGCATGAACAAAGAAGTTGAAGCAACCTCAAAATAATATAAATGGGACAAAAAACAAATCCGATAGGTAACAGACTTGGAATTATCAAGGGATGGGATTCAAACTGGTATGGAGGAAAAGACTTTTCCGGTAAGCTGGTCGAAGATACCAGGATCCGGGAGTATCTCAACGCCAGGCTCGCCAAGGCAAGTATTTCGAAGATCATCATTGAAAGAACGCTGAAGCTCATAACCGTAACAGTGAATACGGCCCGCCCCGGAATAATAATAGGCAAGGGGGGCCAGGAGGTTGACAAGCTCAAGGAGGAACTCAAGAATATTACAAAGAAGGAAGTCCAGATAAACATATTTGAGGTAAAGAGGCCTGAACTCGATGCAAACATTGTGGCCAACAACATCGCAAGGCAGCTTGAAGGAAAGATCTCGTACCGGCGCGCAATAAAGATGTCGATCGCATCGACAATAAGGATGGGAGCCGAGGGGATCAAAGTACTTATCTCGGGCAGGCTCGGTGGTGCCGAGATGGCAAGGAGCGAAACGTACAAGGAAGGAAGGATACCCCTTCACACTTTACGCGCCGATATCGACTATGCCCTGGCCGAAGCACATACGAAAGTAGGCCTGCTGGGCATCAAGGTGTGGATCTGCAACGGCGAAGTATTCGGAAAACGCGACCTGAGCCCCAACATCGGGGCAAGGAATGCCAAATCCAAGGGGCTGAAGAGGAAGGCCAAAAAGTAAGGAACAGTATAGGACAACTTTTATAATTTAATGCAATGTTACAACCGAAAAGGACCAAGTTCAGGAGAGCTCAGAAGGGAAAAATGAAAGGCAACGCCCAGAGGGGCAACCAGCTTGCATTCGGGTCATTTGGTATAAAGGCACTAGAGCAGTGCTGGATCACGGGAAGGCAGATCGAGGCAGCCCGCCAGGCTGTCACGCGTCATATGAAACGTGAAGGCCAGCTGTGGATCAGGGTGTTCCCCGATAAGCCCATCACCAAGAAACCTGCTGAGGTTCGTATGGGAAAAGGCAAAGGAGCTCCTGAAGGATTTGTTGTCCCGGTTACCCCCGGACGAATAATACTTGAAGCTGAAGGGGTACCGTACGAAATTGCAAAAGAGGCTCTCAGGCTTGGTGCCCAGAAGCTTCCGATTACGACAAAATTTGTGGTGCGACACGATTACGTACAGGAATAATATAAAGACGAAGATGAAGACTTCAGAGATAAAGGAATTAACCACACCCGATCTTATCGAGCGTATAGACACCGAGAGGACCATGCTGGTCCGCATGAGGCTGAACCATGCAATTACCCCTCTCGAAAATCCGCAGAAGATAAAACAGGCGAAATCCAATATTGCACGCCTTCTTACCGAATTGCGTACCAGGGAAATAAAAGAAAAATCTAAAAGCTAGATAAGCAATGGAAAGGAACATGAGAAAAGAGCGTATCGGTGTTGTCGTAAGCAACAAAATGGACAAGTCGATAGTCGTTGCCATCAAGAGAAAGGTCAAACACCCTATTTACGGGAAGTTCGTCAATAAAACGAAGAAGCTGATGGCTCACGACGAAGAGAACTCCTGCAAGATCGGCGATAGAGTACGTATATCGGAGACCAGGCCTCTGAGTAAGAACAAGACCTGGAGATTGATCGAAATAATTGAAAGAGCAAAATAGTCATGATACAGCAGGAAAGCAGATTGACCGTAGCCGATAATTCAGGAGCCAAGGAGGTATTGTGTATCCGGGTGCTCGGCGGCAGCAAAAAAAGATACGCAACCGTCGGAGACAAGATCGTTGTGAGTGTTAAAAGCGCCCTGCCCTCAGGTGAAGCCAAGAAAGGAACAGTGAGCAAGGCCGTGGTGGTCCGTACAACCAAGGAGATAAGAAGACCCGATGGTTCCTACATCAGGTTTGACGACAATGCGGTTGTCCTGCTCAATAACCTGAACGAGGTAAGGGGCACCAGGATCTTCGGTCCGGTGGCAAGGGAGCTTCGTGACAAATACATGAAGATCGTATCGCTTGCTCCTGAAGTGTTATAATATTTAAATGCACAACGATGCAAAAGAAATTACATCTTAAAAAGGGAGATACGGTTATTGTGATAACCGGTGAATCCAAAGGTCAGAAAGGACGCGTACTTGAGGTTGACAGGACCAAAGAGAGGGCAATTGTCGAGGGAGTAAACATGGTATCAAAGCACACAAAGCCGAATGCCAAGGCTCCCCAGGGGGGTATTCTGAAAAAGGAAGCCCCTATCCAGCTCTCGAACCTGATGCTTATTGATCCTTCATCAGGCAAGCCCACGCGCGTAGGAAGAAGACTTAATGATAAAAATAAGCTGGTACGTTATTCAAAAAAATCAGGAGAGGAGATCAAGTGATGTATACACCTTCATTAAAAATAAAATACAAGGAAGAGATCGTTCCTGCACTGATGAAAGAATTCGGTTATAAGTCTATCATGCAGGTTCCGGTACTTGAGAAGATCGTCATCAACCAGGGTGTGGGACAGGCAATAGCAGATAAGAAGCTTCTTGAATTCAGTGTTAAGGAATTGACTGATATTGCAGGGCAAAAAGCGGTTCAGACCTATTCATCGAAGGATATTTCGAACTTCAAGCTGAGAAAGAATATGCCTATCGGAGTGATGGTTACATTGCGCAAAGACCGGATGTACGAGTTTCTTGAAAGGCTTATCAGCGTTGCGCTTCCGCGAATCCGCGACTTCAAGGGCATCAATTCAAAGCTTGATGGCCGGGGATGTTACACCCTCGGTATTACGGAACAGATCATCTTCCCCGAGATCGACCTCGACAAAGTGGCAAAGATAATGGGTCTGCAGGTCACATTCGTAACGTCGACAAAACGTGACGAGGAAGCGCTTGCTCTTCTAAGGCATTTCGGATTACCGTTTAAAAACACTAAAAATTAAAAATATATGGCTAAAGAATCGATGATAGCCCGTGAAGTCAAGCGTGTTAAGCTGGCTGAAAAGTATGCTGCAAAAAGAGCAAAGCTGAAAGCCGAAGGCGATTACGTCGGATTAAGCCGCCTGCCAAAGAACTCAAACCCAAACAGGCAGCACAACCGCTGTAAGCTGACCGGAAGGAGCAGAGGCTATATGCGGCAGTTCGGAGTCAGCAGGATCACATTCAGGGAAATGGCTTCATTCGGCCTGATTCCCGGTATCAAGAAAGCCAGCTGGTAACGGATTAATATATTAACAAAATTAATGAATAAGAGATGACTGATCCAATTGCAGATTTACTGACAAGAATAAGGAACGCTATCCTGGCGAAACATAAGGTGGTGGAAGCTCCGGCATCAAATCTCAAGAAGGAGGTTGCCAGGATTCTGTTTGAGAAAGGCTATGTCCTCAGCTATAAGGTTGTTGAAGGAGATAATGCGCAGGGAACGCTTAAGATCGCACTGAAGTACAATCCCAAAAATAAGAAGCCGGCGATAAAAAAGATTGAAAGGGCCAGCCGCCCCGGGCTCAGATACTATACGGGTGCTGATGATCTGCCCAGGGTACTGAACGGCCTGGGAATAGCAATAATCTCTACCTCAAGGGGACTAATGACCGATAAGGAGGCAAAGAAAGAAAATATCGGTGGCGAAGTATTATGTTATGTTTACTAAATCAGGAGGATAGGCAATGTCACGAATAGGAAAATTACCTGTAGACCTTCCAAAGGGAGTAACCGTCAGCATCGGCGATGGAAATGTAATTTCGGTCAAGGGGCCGTTAGGTGAGCTGAAGCAGCCGATCGACAAGGATATGAAGGTAAAGGTTGCTGACAGTACAGTAGTAATCGAAAGACCATCCGAATCAAAGAACCACAAGTCGCTCCATGGCCTGTACAGGGCTCTCATTGCCAATATGGTAACAGGTGTTTCACAGGGATACAGGAAAGATCTGGAACTGGTCGGCGTAGGATACAGGGCTGAAGCAAAGGGACAAATGCTGGAATTAAGCCTTGGATACTCACATGAGATCATCCTTCAGGTTCCCGATGAGATCAAGGTAGCAACAAAAACCGAAAGGAGAAGCAACCCGGTCATTACCCTGACAGGAATCGATAAGCAGCTTATCGGTCATGTGGCAGCAAAGATCAGATCTCTCCGTCCGCCCGAACCTTACAAAGGCAAGGGAATCAAGTTTGTTGGAGAGCAGCTCAGAAGGAAGGCTGGAAAATCTGCAAGTGTTTAATCTGGAAAAAATCAGGAAGTTATGGCCTTAACTAAATTGGAGAGAAGATCAAGGATCCGGATGAGGATCCGGAAAAAAATAAGCGGTACTGCTGAGCGACCACGCCTGGCAGTGTTCCGCAGCAACAAACAGATATACGCTCAGGTAGTTGACGATCTGAAGGGTGTCACAATCCTGGCGTCAAGCTCAAAAGAAAAGGAATTCGCCGGTCAGGCAGGGATCAATAAAAGCGAACAGGCAAAGCTTGTCGGGAAATCACTGGCTGAAAAATGTAAAGAAAAGGGAATAACCAGTGTGGTTTTTGACAGAAGCGGATACAAATATCATGGCAGAGTAAAATCATTGGCAGATGCAGCCCGCGAAGGCGGTTTAAAATTCTGATAAATTATGACAAACGGTATAAGAAAAGTAAAAACCAGCGATCTCGAACTGAAGGACAGGCTCGTAAGCATACAGAGGGTTACCAAAGTAACAAAGGGCGGCCGGACATTCAGCTTCTCAGCTATTGTGGTGGTCGGGAATGAAGATGGTATAGTCGGGCACGGTCTGGGAAAGGCAAGTGAGGTGACTACTGCCATCGCAAAGGGCATAGAGGACGCAAAAAAGAACCTTATAAAGGTCCCTGTAATTAACGGAACAATTCCTCATGAGCAGGTCGCAAAATTCGGAGGAGCAAAAGTATTTATCAAACCGGCAACCCAGGGTACCGGTGTTAAGGCAGGAGGTGCAATGCGCGCAGTACTCGAAAGCGTCGGCATAAAGAACGTGCTTGCCAAATCGAAGGGATCGTCGAACCCTCATAATCTCGTAAAGGCTACGTTTGCCGCTTTGCTCGAATTGCGCGATGCGTTGGCTGTAGCCGGGAACAGGGGCATCCCGATGGATAAAGTATTTAACGGATAGTAAAGAAAACACCATGGCAAAAATTCGTATAACCCAGATCAGAAGTAAAAACGGAAAACCTGAGAGGCAGAAACGCACACTTGAAGCTCTGGGGATCCGCAAATTGAACCATAGCGTGGAACATGAAGCCACACCCCAGATACTCGGTATGGTCGAAAAAGTCAATCATCTTGTTAAGGTGGAAAATATTTAAGGTATTAATGATATTATTATAAGGGAATGGATCTAAGTAACTTAAAGCCCGCAAAAGGGTCGGTAAAGAGCAGCAGGCGACTTGGCCGCGGCCAGGGTTCAGGTAAAGGTGGAACCTCCACCAGGGGTCATAAGGGTGCCAAATCGCGGTCAGGCTATAAAAAGAAGATCGGGTTTGAGGGCGGACAGATGCCCTTGCAGAGGAGGGTTCCCAAATTCGGTTTTAAAAATATCAACAGGAAGGAATACAAAGCAATTAACTTAAGCGTACTTCAGAAACTTGCTGAAAAGAACAATCTTGAAATGATAGATCCCGGTGTACTGGCAAGTGCCGGACTAGTTTCAAGGAATGACCTTGTCAAGATCCTTGGAAAAGGGACACTCGAAAGGAAACTGGAAGTACATGCACATGCATTCAGCAAATCTGCAGCCGAAGCAATTGAAGCACAAAAGGGTACAGCCGTAAAAATCTAAGTTCATGAGACTTCTTCAGACACTAAAGAACATTTTCAAGATAGAAGACCTCCGGGCAAGGTTAGTCTATACTCTGGCAATAGTTGCTCTTTACCGGCTTGGTAAATACGTTACACTACCGGGTATCGACCCGGCACAGCTCGGAAACCTGAAGGCACAGACCTCATCAGGTATCATGGGGCTGCTCGACATGTTCTCGGGTGGTGCTTTTTCGCAGGCTTCAATTTTTGCTCTTGGTATAATGCCATACATCTCCGCTTCCATCGTCGTCCAGCTTCTGGGTATAGTATTCCCTTATTTTCAGAAGCTCCAGAAGGAAGGAGAAAGCGGAAGGAGGAAACTCAATCAGTATACACGTTACCTTACCGTACTGGTGCTCATATTGCAGGCTCCCACTTATCTTGTCAACCTGGCGGCCCAGCTGCCGGCAACAGCTTTTGTGATGAACTCATTCTTCTTTAAATTTTCTTCAGTAGTGATCCTCACTGCCGGCACCATGTTCGTGATGTGGCTTGGCGAGAAAATTACAGATAAGGGGATAGGGAATGGCATATCGCTGATAATCATGATCGGGATCGTTGCACGAATGCCGCAGAGCTTCTTCTTCGAATTCGGATCAAGGATCAACGGCACAGGCGGCCCGATAGCTCTTATAGTTGAGATCGTTCTGTTGTTTATTGTCATCCTCGGGACGATAATGCTTGTTCAGGGAACACGCCGGGTGCCGGTACAGTATGCAAGAAGGATTGTGGGAAACAAACAGTATGGCGGCGTCCGCCAGTATATTCCCCTCAAGGTAAATGCTGCCGGTGTTATGCCAATTATCTTCGCGCAGGCCATCATGATGCTGCCAATTATCATAGCAGGATATTCAAAATCAAGCTCAGGATTCGTTGTCGCCTTTTCGAATATGTATGGTTTCTGGTATAACCTGGTCACAGCTATATTTATAGTGCTGTTCACATATTTCTATACTGCAATCACTATCAACCCGGTTCAGATGGCTGAGGATATGAAGAAAAACGGAGGTTTCATCCCCGGGATCAAACCCGGAAGAAAAACAGTCGAATTTTTCGATATGATCATGTCGAGGATCACCTTGCCCGGTTCTATATTTCTGGCAATTATTGCCATACTTCCTGCAATTGCAGTGAAGATCGGAGTATCGCCACAGTTCGCGCAGTTCTATGGAGGAACATCACTTCTGATCCTTGTAGGAGTTGTGCTTGATACGCTGCAGCAGATTGAAAGCCACCTGCTTATGCGTCATTATGACGGTCTGATGAAGTCGGGCCGTGTTAAAGGCCGGTCGGGCGGTGTGTCGTCGATATAATCTGATTAGTTAGCGTTCTTTGATGTTGTATTTAAAGACTGATGAAGAGATAGGGCTGTTAAGGGAAAGCAATTTGCTGGTGTCGAGAACACTTGCTGAGATAGCTGCCCTGATCCGACCCGGTATTTCCACTCTTTATCTCGATGGTGTTGCCGAAACCTATATAAGGGATAATGGCGGCGTACCCGGATTCAAGGGATACGGGGGATTTCCGAACACCCTCTGCACATCAGTCAATGACGAGGTAGTTCACGGCATCCCGTCGGACTATATCCTTAAGGAAGGCGACATAATATCGGTCGACTGCGGGGTTATCCTCAACGGCTGGTATGGCGACAGTGCCTATACCTTTGAGGTCGGTGAAGTCGGCGATGAGATAAGGAAGCTTCTGAGATTCACAAGGGAATCGCTTGAAGAAGGCGTTAAGGAGGCGCTCATCGGGAACAGGGTAGGGGATATCTCTTTTGGCGTGCAGTCAAAAGCCGAAAGCGGCGGGTTCTCAGTTGTAAGGGAGCTTGTTGGTCACGGCCTGGGAAAAAAACTGCATGAACCGCCGGAAGTGCCTAATTATGGTAAAAGAGGTACAGGACCGAAAATGGAAAAGGGACTTGTGATTTGTATCGAGCCGATGATCAACATGGGGAAAAAGGAAACGATGCAAATGAGAGACGGCTGGACGATCAAGACTGTTGACGGCAAACCTTCGGCTCACTTTGAGTACGCTGTTGCAGTCGAAAAAGGAAAGGCAGATGTATTAACAACTTTCAGCTTCATAGAAGAAGTTTTAAATAAATCGTAGTCGTATGTCGAAACAAGCATCAATCGAGCAGGACGGTACAATCATCGAAGCCCTTTCCAATGCAATGTTCAGGGTTGAGCTCGAAAACGGTCACGTAATTACCGCCCATATTTCGGGGAAGATGAGAATGCATTATATAAAGATCCTGCCCGGTGACAAGGTAAAGGTCGAAATGTCACCGTACGATCTTACGAAAGGAAGAATAACATTCAGATATAAATAAGAATTTTTAAGGTTATGAAAGTAAGAGCATCTGTTAAAAAGCGTAGCGCCGACTGCAAGATTGTAAGGCGTAAGGGACGCGTATATGTTATAAGCAAGAAAAATCCGAAGTTCAAACAGAGACAGGGATAAATTGATTAATTTTGCAACTTATTTAAGAAAAGTAATTTATGGCACGAATTGTTGGTGTTGATTTACCAAGAAATAAAAGAGGTGAGATTGGCCTGACCTATAT
>JBAVOD010000363.1:0-1743 GCA_049691735.1 Bacteroidales bacterium | reverse complement strand
CTTATTACTCTGCACCGCCCGGTTGATGGCCTGTTTGAGTGATTCCGAACAGCGGACCACCATTTCCTGATCATCCGGGAACGGTACTGGTTTTGATTTGGTTTTTTCAACCTGCGCCGGGCTTAGTGCCTGGATATCCCCAAGTGCCCGGGCAGAAATGTTTTCGAAGTCAGACTCTGCCCCGAGGGGCTCCTTTTTAACAACAGCTTTGCCGGGAAGCAGCTGAATAACCTCCATATCACCATTTATCTGGCATGTCTTCGACTGCACAGTCTCGATCAGTGCGCATTGAAGTGTCTTGAATTTTGGCAGCTTTATATCATTGCCAAGGGTATCCTTCACGACGTTTCCCTTATTGTCAAGCTTATAGGTAAATCCGTCGGCCACTTCCTTTTTGATGACTGAATCTCTCTGCATTGTCTGATCGGGGCTGATTCCGATGTTTCTTATTGTTATATTAACAAGATAATCGTACTGCAGGTTCGCATCCAGATCCTTCGTATGATATTCGACCCATTCGCTGTTCAGCCGGGGCAGGTCAATAGCCAGCAGGTCCTCTTCAAAATCGGCAGGAAACTGCACAGCCGATCTGTTTGCAAGGGATATCAGCACCCTTGTCATACCCAGGTACTTCGACTCGTCGATCTTATTATCAATGCCTTCATAATCGCCTATATACTCCTTTGCCCGTACAAACTCGTAGAATGCCTGCCGGTATGATTCCCTGAGCTTGGTTTTCATCAGCTCGTTGCCATGGTTGAAATAAAAATCAGCCGATTTTCGTTTTGCGTTAATCATTTCCGGCATATAATCGACATAAGGGTAGTCGATGCTACTGCCGTTCAGCTGAAGTGGCAGGATAGTCCTCACCAATGCCTGCCGGTCGCTCATGCGCTTATTTACCTGGTAGATCTCATCCCAGTTTGAAGCTTTGGCCTCAAGCTTGAGGAAGCGGACTCTTTCTTTATCCTGGTCGTTCAGGATCGTGTATGCCCTGTCGAGGGTTGCAGCCTGCTTTGAATCCTTCGGATCTTTGCGTAACTGCCTGACAGCCTGACTCAAAGCTGCTTCATAATTTCCCTGTTCAAGCTGTTTCTTTGAAGAGCCGCATCCATCGAGGATAAATATCAAAGCCAACAAGGCCGGAATAAACTTTTTCATAGGTTGGTTATTATATCTGATAATGAGAGAATAAAACATTTTATCTCAGGTAATAATAACTTCTCAAGCCATCAAATATTATATTTCAGTACAAAAAACTTAGAGGGATAAGGAATCTGACCCGCACAGGCTGGCCTCTCTGTAATCCCGGTGACCATTTAGGGGATTCCGCCACAGCTTTGACGGCTTCATTATCGAGAAGAGGGTCAACGCCCCTTACGACAGTCACATTGGTTACGGTTCCATCCTTTTCGACCACAAATGTAAGATAAACGGTTCCCCTTATCTTTTTCTTAATAGCGGCCTCCGGATAGTTGGTGCGTTTGCCTACCCAGTCAGCGAATTTTGAAAAATCGCCTCCTCTGAATGTCGGCATAACCTCGACCTGAAAGAAAGGCTCATCGTTGCCCATTCCGTTTGTACCGGCGAGGATGTCGCTGCCGAATCCTGATCCCGATAACTCGGGGATCTCCTGATCGCGGTTCAGCTGGGCTTCATCGGCGGTCATTGGCGCTTTTTCGACCGGAACGATGGTATCGACGATCTCCGGGGGCACGTATTTTATTATTTCCTGTGTACGTT
>JBAVOD010000362.1:0-1840 GCA_049691735.1 Bacteroidales bacterium | reverse complement strand
CTATCCTGCAGATCCTGGGATTAAGACAGCCCGCTATCGTTTTTATTACCCCGCCCTTTCCCGCAGCATCGCGGCCTTCAAATATTACGACAACGCGAAGTCTGTTTGTCTTTACCCACTCCTGAAGCTTTACCAGCTCAATTGCCAGCTTGCGAAGCTTTTTTTCATACTCCCTCCTCCCCGGTCCCTTGCGTTGTTCTGCTTTCACATCGTAATAAAGGTCTTTTTTTTCAAAAACCCCGACCTTTTGCTTATGCTCTTTTATATTCTTTGCCATGGCTGTATTTATTCAGAAAAGAAATATACAAATTTCCTTCCTGAATTGAAAATACCGGCCACGGGATAATGAAGCCGGGATAAACGGGTAGTTTTATCACTCTATGCTGCGAAACTGTATTTGCGGGACGGGATTACCGGCAGAGTCTACTGGATGAACGGGATTGCCATGGGGTATCTGAATACCTCACCTTTTGCTGCCCTGATACTTGCGACAATTATGCAAACCACCTTAAGGATGCCCAGGAAGACGACTATAGGGATACCGATAATAATGAAGCACAACGGGACAGCAAGAATCCAGTACAGCAGGATTGAAAGCTGGAAATTAAGTGAAGCTTTGCCGTTCTGGTCGATCCACATCGATTCATCCTTCCGCGACAACCAGCAGATCAACGGACCGATAATACCTCCAAAGGGGAAGAAAAATCCGGCTAATGCCGAAAGGTGGCAAAGCATCGCCCAGTTCCTTTCAGATTCTGACAAACCTGTGATCTCATTCATGACAATTGTATTTTATTCAAAGACGTTCATGTTTTCGTTCTGCTGCACGTCAGAACCTTGCAAGACGTTTCAGATCGGAGGGTAACAGGCCGTCCGGGTTTTTTTTATCAACAATCTGCTGATTATAATAATACATTTTTGAATCATCAGTACCCAGTAACATTTTGAAACACATCCCCGTCATGCTTCCTTCCTCAGGTCCGACCATGTGCAGGATCAGTGTATTGGGGCTTTTATCAGCCACAGCCTTTTCAATGTCCTCTTCAGGCACTATTTCAATCCGGTTCCTGTATATGGCCCTGATCTTGTCAATTGTGTTCAGTGCCGGTGAAAGATCCTGCTGCCTGACAAGGATCGTCTTGTTCACGATTTCGGGAATGTTCTTATTGTAATAATTCAGGTAATGCATCCCTCCGGCCGAAGGATCTTTTATCAGGTCGCGTGCATGGTTCTGAATGAATGAAAGGATGAGACCAAGTTTGTATCCGAATTCCATTGCATCCTCCCCGGCATCCGAAAGAGGTATTGCACAGATTTCGGGCATATCCCCGATTTCATCGACATTCTTCCCCTGCAGAAGGTTGATAAAATTATACCGGGTCCCGGATTTGTCCCTGTCAAAGTTTGTTTCGGTAAGCATTATGAAGGAAAGAGTTGTGTCCCTTCTTTTGGCAAGAAAGTCAGGAAGGCTTATAAACTCATATGGAGTTATGTTCCAGCATTCCTTCGCTTCCTGCCTGATATAAGAACTATAAGCCGGATTGGCATCTTCCAGAACAATACAGGTCCTGGACGAAATAAACTGCCTGATTTCAGAGGCTACCGGGAATCGGGACTGACCGTTCAACTGAAAGACAGCCAGCAAAAACAAAAGACAGGAAAACTTATTTTTCATCAGGAAAGGTTAATTGGAAGCAACAGGAATGAAGAGAGGATTTTCCTCGTTGAATTTTCTTATATAAACAAACATAAGGTCCTTCTTTTTCTTCCGAGGAAGCTGCATGAATTCTTCGTAAAGCTTGCTGTCTTTCATTAAAAGCAGTTCAGTGCTTTCGATGTC
>JBAVOD010000361.1:0-5381 GCA_049691735.1 Bacteroidales bacterium | reverse complement strand
GCTGACACCTCAGGTGTCAAAGAACTATAGCCAAAACTTATGATTCCAGAAATAATCGGGTGGATGTTAGAATTCAAAAAATAAATGTGATAAGAGATTAGCTTAATGAAGAGAGGTGGTAACTACCACCAACCACTGTTTAAATTACTACAATTAATCAGAAAACCATTAAAAATCTAGTAAGAACCTAGCAACAATCAAAAACCACCTATCTGGTTTACGAGATAAGTGGTTCATTTTTAAGTTGCTCTGTCAGGGCTCGAACCTGAACTTTTCTGATCCAGAGTCAGACGTGTTGCCAATTACACCACAGAGCAGTTTAGAGGTTGCAAATTTATGTTAAATCCGGGAAAAACACAAGAAAATGTTGCCAGGGCAGGGATAGTGCGATCTTTGCCCGATGTAGCTTTAGCGAAGTTGGGTTGTGCAACCTTTGCCCGAAGTAGCCTTAGCGAAGGAGGTAGTGAAGGATGTGGCGAAGGTGGTTCACGCCGTCACAATGCAGCCCGCTTCAAAAACTACTTATTTATCTTCGCCCAGGTATCCTTCAGGGGAACAGTACGGTTAAAAACCAGATGATCACCCGTGGAATCGTAATCAACACAGAAATAACCGATTCGCTGGAACTGGAACTTGTCGAGATGCTTTGCAGACTTCAGCGATGGTTCGACTTTACATCCTCCAAGGACCTTAAGTGATCCGGGATTGAGGAATTTGCGGTAGTCCTCATCTTTCTGACCGGCAGGATCCTCATGATTGAAGAGCCTGTCGTACAGCCTCACCTCAGCATCCAGCGCATGCGCTGCCGAAACCCAGTGCAGTGTGCCCTTAACTTTCTTTTCCGACTTGTTCTCACCACTCCTGGTCGACGGATCATAGGTGCAAAGGACTTCTGTTATCTCACCTGTCTTACTGTCCTTCCTGAAACCTTCACATTTGATAATGTATGCTCCCTTCAGCCTTACCTCGGTGCCCGGAGCCAGACGGAAGAACTTATGGGGAGGTTCCTCCATGAAATCATCGCGTTCAATATAAACCTCACGACTGAACGGCACTTCCCGCTTGCCCATGCTTTCATCCTCAGGATTATTTATGACTTCAACATTTTCGGTCGTGCCCCCGGGATAGTTTGTAATTATTACCTTAAGCGGATCAAGCACACCGAAAACCCGGGGCGACCTAAGGTTAAGATCTTCGCGCACTGCATGCTCGAGCAGCGATACATCATTTATTGCCTCAAACTTTGTATACCCGATGAGGTCGATGAATTTTCTGATCGATGAGGGTGTATAGCCCCGGCGCCTGAGGCCGCAGAGCGTAGGCATCCTCGGATCATCCCATCCCGATACATTCCCTTCCTCAACAAGCTCAAGAAGCTTCCTCTTGCTCATCATCGTGTACGTAAGATTGAGCCTGTTGAATTCAATTTGCCTCGGCCGGTACTCATCAGTCCTGAGCTGATCGACAAGCCAGTCGTAGAGTGGCCGGTGAACCTCAAACTCAAGCGTGCAGAGCGAATGGGTTATTCCTTCAAAATAATCGGACTGCCCATGCGCAAAATCGTACATCGGATAGACCTTCCAGGCTTCACCGGTGCGGTGATGCGATGCATTTATTATCCTGTAGATGATCGGATCGCGCATCTGCATGTTCGGGGACGACATTCCGATTTTCGCCCTTAACACCCTGCTTCCTTCTTCAAATTCCCCGCGGTTCATTCTGCTGAAAAGATCAAGACTCTCGGGAATCGTTCTGTTGCGATACGGGCTTTCAGTACCGGGAAGGGCCGGGGTACCTTTCTGCCGCGAAATTACCTCAGCCGGCTGGTCATCCACATAAGCCAGTCCGCGCTTGATCAGATCGACAGCAAAGTCGAAGAGCCTTCCAAAATAATCAGAGGCATAATACTCCCTGTCTTCCCAGTCGAACCCAAGCCAGTGGATGTCCTCTTTTATTGAGTCGATGTACTCGACCTCTTCCTTGACAGGGTTAGTATCATCAAACCTGAGGTTGCATTTGCCGCCGTACTTCTCAGCCATCCCGAAGTCGAGGCATATTGCCTTTGCGTGGCCGATATGAAGATATCCGTTCGGCTCGGGAGGGAACCTTGTATGAACCCTGCCTCCGTTCTTCCCGGCTTTAAGATCATCAATAATGATTTGTTCAATGAAACTCACTGAAGGTTTCTGTTCCTCTTTTTCGCTGCTCTTCACTTCTTGCATACCCGGTTAGCTTAAGGTACAAAAATAGTATGAATTTGAGATTCAGCATAGTCGGCCCGTGATATTTTAGTAGCTCACTGAACCTGGCTCTTCAGCCAGTTCAAATATAACCGGAAGCTTTCCTGTGACATGTTCCCGTGACCGCTGTCGTCTGTCACAAAGGTTACCTTGCACCCGGCAGACTTAAGTTTGCTGACAAGCGTTTCAGTAAGAGCAAACGGACAATTCAGATCTTTTTTGCCATGAAAGATAAACACCGGGATCCCTGAGAACTTTACCAGGTTACGGTCATCGAGGAATGACGGCTCATTTTCTCCGATATACATCCTTCCAAGGTCGGGATGCCCCGAAATGACAGCTATTGCGCTGTATCGTGCAGGCTCGGCATAAAACGTCCTGTAAACCCCGTACCCTCCCATCGAAAATCCACTCAGGATGATTTTCGTTGTGTCTACGTTGAAATTATGGATCACATCCTTCAGTGCATTTTCAATATCGGCCTGGGGAAGATCGCCCGAGTAACAGTTTGATGTGCCCCTTCCGCCCGGAGCCAGCACGACGAAACCCTCAGGAATGAACATGGTAGTCGAAAGTGCCCTGTCATCCTGGCCACTTCCATGAAGATATACCAGAAGGGGGAATTTCCTGTCTCCGTTATAATTTTCCGGAACAGAGACTGAGTAGGGAAGCAGACATTTCTCCGAAACTGAATAATATGCACGCCTGTACACGCCTTTCTTCGGAATCAGGGGATCTATCCCTGCCTGAACTTCAGTCATATAGCTCTCAAGTTCGCCGATATGATCCCTTATACTATAAGATGATTCATAGTTTTTCAGACCAGCAAGCGAACGATCAATGCTTTCAGTATAAAACATAAGGGTGTTCCGCGATCCCGGACTGACCGATGAGGTTGTGCTTAATGCCCTCTTTATCCCATCGGGATTGAAATCGGGCATAACTGTGAGAAGATCTGTTCCTATGGTGAGGGATCCTGCTGAAAAAACAAACCGGTAACCTCCCGGGATGAGGCCGGGCTTTTCAATTGTTATATCTTTTTTTGAGAACCCCCTGCTGAAGGTGATGGCGGTCATTCGTGTGAACACGACCTCCTCTTCACCAGAAATAATTTTAGTCATGATATTCACTGTAGAATCAGATGCCAAATATGCCGATACTTCAGCCTTCAGACTTTCACCCTTCATTGCATGATTCGCAGCTAGTCCTGCTGCCATAGCATTGCAGCCTGCAGGAGGGTCGGTAAAATCAAGCACCACATAATCTCTTTCGGACTGTTCACTCTGAAGTTTTTCGTCGTGCCTGACAAAAAAATAGTTCTTTGCATCTTCGGCATGAGCCTTGACAAAGCAAAGGTTGAAAGCTATCTCCCCGGTCAGCCAGGGATGCCATGGATGGACATCCTTCCAGGGGAGAAGCAGCTCAAATGAGATTTTCCCGTTGCGGCATGCGGTTTCGAACTTTACATCTGGTCCCAGTCGCTTCATTGCCAGGTCTTTATTGTAATACCAGACCATTTTGCGTGACCAGGAATTATCAGGTGAAAACCCCATTACGTAAAACTCGTCTGTCGGGGAGCCGTCAGTCTGTGGTTTGCCCAGCATCATGTGGAATCCATCGCCGTTCTGGTAGGCGCGGTCGCGAAAGGTGATGCTGTCGCCTTCTGCTTCGATGTAGAGGTAGAAATTGCGTGAGTCGTACGCAAGATAGTAACCTGCTGATGTGCCGGAGGTATCGTTGCCTGTCAGCATTTTATCGGTGAAAGGCATCAATTTATCATCCATTAGGAAATCATCCATGATCCCGTCGATGACCGGCTCTTTTGGAAGATATCTGACAGGGATCCCGGCAAATGAGGAGATAGTCGTGGGAAAGAGTAAAGCTGTTACGAATAAATATTTTAACATGATCCGGCAGGTTTTTGATAAATGACGGGATTTCAGGCCGGGTGCTGCAAAAGGCAGAAAATACAAAGCACCTGCCTCCGCTAAAGCTACAGCAGACAAAGCAGGGCACAGAGCACAGAGAAAGAAGGTGCGAGTTGCGGGGTGTTTATTTCCCGGGCTTCAGGTATTCATTGAGCGAGGCTACATAATCAATGAACCTTTTTTTACCTGTCGGGGTTAAATGGCAGAGGGTGAGGGGATAATTGTTCCTGAATTTCTTAATCACTTCAATATATCCCGCCTCTTTAAGCTTTGAGATCTGGATACTGAGGTTTCCGGAAGTAGCCCCTGTCTGATCCTTCAGATAGGAAAAATCGGCCTCTTCAACACTCATCAGCAATGAGACAATTGCCAGCCTCAACTGTGAATGGAGCACAGGATCGAGATCTTTAAACTGCGTCATGGCTGTCTTTCCTTCTTAGCAAATAACCGGGAATCAGGTAACCAGTGATCATTGCTACGGGGACTGTAAGCTGTGAAACATCAGGACCCGCGAAAAAACTTATCAGCGAAAAGATCCAGAAAGCAATTCCTCCCAGGATCAACGGCCTGAATTTCACAATAAAGCCTGACAGGAATGTTGGCAATCCCGCAATCAGAAGAGTGAAAGAAGGTATTGTTTCACCCCTACCGTGAAGAAAGATCAACAGGATAATATAAACAATGGCGAATCCTATCCACGTCATCATGTATATCATATCCGCATAGGTGTGCACATGTGCCTGCCTGCCTTTCCTCCAGCCATAAATCAGCGAGACGAATATACCCGGTATAACAAGCAGCCAGACATTCCACGGTGCATGTACATGGGTATATTTCATAAGCAGAAACTGCACAAGGCTGCAGAACACTATCAGCCAGCCCCAAAAAAGGAGATGGAAACTTCCCTGCCTGATATTTGCCTTTGTCCGGGTGATCATTTCGGTTATGATCTTCAGGCTCTCTTCACCTGTCATTATTTTGTCATCGTTTTCCATTCTTCTGTAATGATTTAAATTAATATTTGAATTATAAACTTGTTGCAAATATAAACAAGTTTATAATATAAACCAAATATTTTAACAGTTTTTTTTGAATTTATACAGAATGTCGCTGCTTTGTAGCTCATAGTCAATAAGATAACTACACCAATTCTCTGCGATACTCAGCGTTAGACTCTGCGAAACTCAGCGAGAAACATAGGAAGACAGAAAGC
>JBAVOD010000360.1:0-5329 GCA_049691735.1 Bacteroidales bacterium | reverse complement strand
CCCTGACTTTCCCGTTATAGAAATTAACCTTGTTATTGGCATCAACAAGGCCCATTGAATGAAGCTTAAGGTTATAAGGTCCGTTCAGGATGATATCGAGATATTCATTATTCCGGAGAACAAAATTTTCAAAAATGTCAAGGGTGAATTTTGCGAACTCTACAAAGCCGCCAGCTTTGGCAACGATGTCGTCCCTTTCCTGTTCGCTGAGGCCTCTTCTTACCCCACCTGGGACATTCATCACTACAAATGTCTGATGTCCTCCAAGGAGCGCCTGGATTTCCTGGGCAATCCTGCGCTGTTTGATGACTTCGGTTCCTATTTCCTTCCCTACCTTTTCAATCAGTCCGAGAATATTCCTTTTTGATGGTGGTGCAATAGGGCCAACAACAAAATCAGGTGCTGCAAGGGCATAAAAATGGGCGGTATGGCTATGGACAAAATGGGCCATGTAAAAAAGTTCCCTGAGTTTCTTCGCAGTAGGAGGAGGATCAAGCCCGAACACTGCATCCACAGCCTTCCCTGAAGCCATGTGATGACAACCCGGGCAAACCCCGCAGATTTTTGCGGTGATCGCAGGAAGCTCTTCCACCGGCCTTCCCTCGCAAAATTTCTCAAATCCTCTGAGCTCGGGAACCTGGAAATAAACATTGCCGACTTCTCCTTCATCGTTCAGAAATATTTCGATCTTGCCATGGCCTTCAAGCCGCGTGATGGGGTCAATAGTGATTCTTTTCATGATACTTTCCTTCTTATTATTGAGGCAGGAAGGCTGAAACGGTAGAACAATCCGGCCGGATCAGCAATGTCGTCAATGATCCTGGCAATCCCCTCCGGATCCTTTTCATCCACAACACCGGCAATAGCTGACATCATCCTGGCTCCGGGGTCGGTGGCTCCTGCAGAGGGTCCGTAGCAACCACGGCATGGTGCATTGCCTTTAATGCATCGATGGCCGCAACCTGCGCGTGTTGCGGGTCCCATGCACAAAACCCCCTGTTCCATAAAACATGTCAAACCGTCGTCATTGATCTCCCATGGCCTGTAAAACTTTTTGATGCGTTTATTCTCAGTTTTGACCCGGTTACATTCATCGCACTGGGTTTTTGTTTCAGCTCCAATGACCGAGCCTGCCGGCGGAAGCTCTGCTCCGCTGACAATAGAAGTGAAAACTTCAAGAAGCCTTTCCGTCTGAGGAGGACAACCAGGCATATAATAATCGACTTCCGTTACCTGTGAGAGGGACCTGACATCATTGTAAAAATCAGGTAAATGGAGCAACCCTTCTTTTACCTCTGTTTCAGTTTGCGGAATAATGCTTTCAGGATTTACAACAGATTCACATTCCTCATATACTCTGCTGAAGATCTCTTTTTTTGAGGAAAAGTTTGCAAGACCCGGGATACCTCCGAGATACGCACAACTGCCATACGCAACAAGAATTTTGCTTTTTTCCCTCAGAAGCCGGGCCATATGCTCATTCTCGCTGTTTCTGACTGCTCCGTTAAAAAGTGTGATATCAATGTGTTTATCAGCCATTTTTTCAACATCAGCATATTTGATGTCCAGAGCAATCGGCCAAAAAACAAAATCGGCCGCGGCAATCACATCAAAAAGCTTTTCGTGCACATCAAGTACTGAAACACAACAACCTCCGCAGGCAGCAGCCCAGTAAACGGCAAGTTTAAGTTTTGGCTTAGATCCTTCCATGTCCGCTATTTATTATCTACGTTAAAATCCTCATGGTTTCCTTTATCTTGCAGGGCCCAAGGCCGGTAATGGTTTCAGTGTAACTGTTCACAAGATCGGCAAATTGCTTGCCCTCGCTGGCACTTATCCATTCAAGCTTAAGTCGTTCTGTCTCAATACCCATCTGGACAATGTATTTCTTAAGCAATGTAAACCTCCTCAGACAGCGGTAATTTCCTTCCTGATAGTGGCAGTCGCCGGGATGACACCCGCAGATAAGGACTCCGTCGGCACCTCTGACAAATGCCCTGAGAACAAAAGCAGGTTCGATACGGCCCGAACACATTACCCTGACAGCCCGTACATTGGATTTATATTCCATCCGTGAGGTCCCCGCCAGATCTGCACCGGTGTATGAACACCAGTTGCAGAGAAATGCAACAATTTGAGGTTTGTATTCCATAAAGTTCCGGTTAAGAGTTTAAATCCAAATGTGTATAGCAATAAATTTATAAAAAAGTTAACTATATCTTCAACATTAATAATTCACGATATAAAGTGAAACGATTCACATTAACAGAAATAACCTGATTCGGGTTCAGATACCTGGAGTTTATTTCTTTCCTCAGTCTGGAAAATGTGGTTTTGCAGCACATACAGATATATTAGGCTGATAAGGTCGGATTTACGTATAGTATTAATATTCAATTTTTTTATTTCCTGCATCGATCCAACCTGCAGAACGCTTAACGTCTCGCAGCCTGAAAGTTTTGCCGCGTGCATTCTTTACTGACCGTGGGTAGAGGACCCTGTCAAAAAATTTAAAAAAAAATAAATACAGGAGCGAGCAGATAGCAATAAGCCTTCAAATATTGTGATAAAAATCACAATAAGCGTCGACAATACAGTATCCGGATTGCCGGATTAATTGCATCAGGCAGTCGCCAAAAATGATGGCAGTGTATTATCATAAAGAGATGATTGGAGGCAGTAAGAATCAATTGGGTACGAACCCCGGAGTAAGTTCCGGACTCTAAAAGGGGGATCGGGATTTATTCCTGTTTCTCAGGCCAGTTTGACCACTTGCTTGTTTTTTGCTTTATAAGATCCTCAACTTTAAGGATCAGATCTTCAGAATGAACCGGCTTATCAAGAAATGAATCAACAGGCAAAAATTCACCATCCGTATCGGGGGAGAATTTAAAAGAAGGTCTCTCCGTATTAATTGCTGTCAGCATCAATATCGGTATAGCTGCAAGTTTGTTATCCAGCTTTACCTTCTGGGCAAAATCGAAACCTTTTGATTCACCTTTGCTTCCGAACATTACATCAAGAATGATCAAATCAGGTTTTTCATGCTTCAGCTTCTCTTTGCCTTCTTCGGGGTCGTATGCAACAATCACATTATAACCCTTGCTTTCAAGTATTCTCTTTAAAGCTGCTACCAGGTCGGTGTCATCTTCTATAATAAGAATTGTGGGTTTATCATTCATCGGTTCCCTCCGCTGTTAGTTGTTTAATAATAGAAAGAATGAGAAAAAGCACAGCAAAGTACTTTTCAGATGAAATATACAAAGAAAAATATTACTACACGAATAATTCTCAAAATTGGAAGGGAGTCCGGCGATTGAGATCCCTGTCTATTCAAGGATGTGATTTATTTTTTCTGTGATTTGCTCCAGGATTTCCTGATATTTTTCTTTAAGCGGTTGGGTAAATTCTTCACTGAATTCCCTGTCCTCAATGATCTCAATTGCTATAAAATGCAAATCAACCGGAAGGTTGATCTCGAGAAGGTTACCCAGTCTGATAGCTGTAAGGAAATCTATGTCATGCAGGCTTGATAAATGAGAGGTTTCCCTGAAATCTGCAGGCTCAAAATAATAAACATCTCCCGGTTTCCCGTCCCGGGTATGGATTGCATCAATAAATACAACTTTCTCATAATCCTTTATTAATTCCATTATTTCCAGACCGCCGGAGGCTGCCGTTGTGAACCATACATTGGCCAGGTTGATTCGCTGCGACAGATCATGTATAAGCACGGGACCTATTTTGTCGTCTGAAAGGATTTCATTTCCCAGTCCGAGTATAAGTGTTTTTTTATCGGTCACGTCAGTAACTCTTTTGGTTTTAGCCCCGGATGTATTAAAAACTCAGGCAACCTGGCTCGCATGTTCATGACAGGTTGGTACAATCAGCCGGTTTTTTAAAGTTACGAAACATTCATTACTTTTTATTCGTTCCTTTGATAAGGAACATAAAACTGAATTTTATGAATGGATTAGCTGAGCTTCGAAGGTTAATGACGACCCCTCTGGGGAAGGTCACCTATTACAGCCTGAAAAAGATGCATAAAAACGGAAGAGATATCGAAGAGTTCCCGTTTACAATCAGGATCCTTGCCGAAAACATCCTTCGTAATTACAATGGAACAACATTTAACAGGAATCATCTCGACAATATTATCAACTGGACCCCTGAGCCTGCAAGAAATGAAATACCTTATCTTCCTGCCAGGGTACTGATGCAGGATTTTACCGGCGTTCCTTCAATCGTCGACATTGCTTCGCTCCGGTCCGAGATAGCCCGTAGGGGAAAGGACCCCGGGATGATCAATCCTGAGATTCCTGTTGACCTGGTGATTGACCATTCGGTTCAGATCGATTACTTTGGGACCGACTATGCCTATCAGAGGAACGTTGACCTTGAGTACGAACGCAACCATGAACGGTACTCCCTGCTGAAATGGGCACAGTCGTCATTTGGTAATTTTTCTGTCCTTCCTCCCGGTCTTGGCATCTGTCACCAGGTGAATCTTGAATATCTGGCAAAGGTAGTTATGGTTAAAGACGGGCTTGCATTTCCGGATACACTCGTCGGAACAGATTCACATACCCCGATGGTGAACGGCATCGGCGTGGCCGGCTGGGGTGTTGGCGGTATAGAAGCCGAAGCTGCAATGCTTGGCCAGCCCGTTCACATCATGCTTCCCGAAGTTGTCGGGCTCAGACTCACCGGTGCTATGAAGCCCGGTACAACCTCTACCGATCTTGTTCTCACTGTGGCAGAAATGTTGCGTAAGAAAGGAGTTGTGGGCAAGTTCGTTGAGGTTTTTGGCGACGGGCTTGACCATCTTACGGTACCTGACAGGGCAACAATCTCAAATATGTCGCCTGAATTCGGTTGTACCATGACCTATTTCCCTCCCGACAACAAAACGATCGAATACCTGAAGATTACGGGAAGGGATGCCAGGCATATAGGAATGGTCGAAGAATACCTCAGGACTAACATGCTATGGCGTGAAAACGAAGACAAAATCAAATTCACCGAAGTGATCGGGCTCGATCTGGGCTCTATAGAACCTTCAATTGCCGGTCCGAAACGGCCGCAGGATAAGATCGTTCTTCGTAACCTTAAGGACAAATTCATAGAAATCCTGAAGAGCAGCTATGAGAGGAGGTATGTATCACCCGATGCGAGGGAAGTCGGAAGGTGGTCAAATGAGGGCGGACACCAGGAAGAACTTGTTCCGGAGCCTTCGGGGAGATCTGAAACTCTTGAGGCTGTCGGGATTGAAATTGAACCCGAATCAAAAAAAATGGATGGGCTCAAGAGTGTAAGGATCAAGGTAAAC
>JBAVOD010000359.1:0-3456 GCA_049691735.1 Bacteroidales bacterium | reverse complement strand
GCCCAAATACATGTGAGGGATCAAAATATTATCTTGAACAATGTATTTGCCCGGTTTGCCATATGAGATTATTCCCCCTTGGTGCGGAAAGCATATTTTACTGAACGTGGAGTACCGGAAGATATTTTTTAAACTGGCCGGACAGATGATGATAAGGTAAAATTAACTGAAGGGAATATGTTAGTCCAAAAGTCGCCATTCAAGTTTCTCGATTCCTATACTGTGGAAGACCGCGAAATTTATTTTGGTTGTGACAGGGAGATTGATGAAATATACCATCGCCTGACGAAGAGCAGGGTGATGCTAGTGTACGGAGAGTCGGGGACGGGCAAATCATCCCTGGTAAATTGCGGCCTTACAAGCAAATTACGCAACGATGGATATCTTCCTGTTTTTATCCGCCGGTATGACAACATACTTGAAAGTATCTCAGATGCAATCCAAAAAGTACTTGCAAAGCCTGTTTCTTATCAACTTCTGACAGCTAATCTTTTTAAAAAAGCACTCCAGACATTATCACTGGAAAGCGGCAAATCAATACTCATCATCCTCGATCAGTTTGAAGAGCTGTTCGTTTTTGGAACCAGGGAGGAAAAGCAGGGTTTGATCCAGGTTATCAAAGTTCTGACAGAATCTGATGTGGATTGCAGGTTCATATTCATAATCCGTGAGGAATACCTGGCAGATATTGCTGAATTCGAGAAACATATCCCCCACTTCCTTTCCAACAGGGTACGTATTGAAAGGATGGACCGAATCAATGCCCTGGCAGCTATAAAGGGACCTTGCAGTATTACCGGCATTCACGTTCAGGAGGGATTCGCAGAGAGGCTCCTTGAGAAACTCAATCATGATAAACCGGGAGTAGATCTGCCCTATTTGCAGTTATTCCTTGATAAGGTCTTCAATTTAGCAGTAAGCGGCGATAAAAATAATGACAGAGTTCAGAAACAGCCTTCATTCACCTCAGATCTGATTGAAAAAATGGGTGAGGTTACTGACATGCTTGGCGATTTTCTCGACGAACAGGTCTCCTCAATTGGCGATCGTGATACTGTATTTGCCATTTTAAAATCTTTTGTCTCATTCAAAGGGACAAAGAGGCAGCTAAATGTTTCTGAAGTTAATGCTTATTCAAATGCCCTTGGAAAACCGGTCAGGGAAAAAGAGGTTCTTGAAATAATCAGGATGTTGGTACAACGCCGGATCTTAAGCGATAAAAATGAAAATGGATATTACGAGTTGAGGCATGATGCTCTGGCAGCCAAGATCTTTGAAAAAATATCCAGTTCTGAGAAAGAGATCCTTCAGGTGCGTCAGTTCATCGAAAATGCTTATTATTTCTGGAAGAAAAGTGGATTATTGCTTTCGGCGGAGGAACTCAATTATATCGATCCGTTCGAAAGAAGGTTGTCACTTTCAGAAGAACTGACAAACCTGATTTCGCTGAGCAGGGACAGGGTCAATGCAACAAGAACCCGAAAAAGAAATTCTATTCTTTACGGAAGCATTGTAATTATAGTCTTTCTGACGGTCTTCTCCGCATGGGCATTAAAAGAGCGTAACAAGGTTCGGGACCTTCATGTCAAAGTATTAGCTGAGAAGTATAATTACCTTGCAACCATATTATCAGCTACTGATCCGACAAAAGGATTGAGACTTGCTGAATATGCTCTTTCACTCGATACAACCAATAAAACCATTAAACAAAACATCCTGAGCATCTATTCCGACAATAATCTCTATTCTGCTGTTGAAAAACATTCAGGTATAATAAATTCAGTTGCGTTTTCACCTGATAATAGCAAGGTATTGACCGGATCGGAAGACGGAATTATCAGACTTTGGGATCTGAAAGAAAATGCTAAAGTTTCTTTTGATGGTCATCCCAGTAATATTACATCCGTTTCATTCTCACCTGACGGTCAGAAGATCCTTTCCGCATCATTTGACGGAACTGCAAAGTTATGGACGCTGACCGGGAAGCAGCTTCTTATATTAAAAGGACATAATAATATTGTAACCTCTGCCGCATTTTCGCCTGACGGCAGAAAAATTATTACCGGATCGCTCGATAATACGGCACGGCTTTGGGACCTTAAAGGTAATACTGTTCATATTTTTAAAGGCCATAATGATGGTGTGACAAGTGTTGCTTTTTCTCCTGATGGCAGGATGATCCTGACCGGAGGAATGGATAAAACTGCACGGATCTGGGACCTTTACGGGAATGAACTTGTTGTTTTACGAGGACATCTTCAAAAAGTTACATCTGTAGCTTTTTCGCCTGATGGTCTGAAAATCCTAACCGGTTCGCAGGACCGTACGGCAATCCTCTGGAATCTGAAGGGCATATCCCAAAAGAAATATCAATGCGCAAACGGAATCCGGTCAGTAGCCTTTTCCCCTGACGGCATGGTAATTCTTACCGGAACAGATGGCGGTTCCGTACAGTTATGGGATCTTAACGAAAATGAACTGGAAAATTTCAAAGGGCATAATGCTGCTGTCAATTCAGTGGTTTTTTCACCTGACGGGAAGAAAATACTTACCGGATCGGCTGATCATGAAGCCAGATTATGGGATCTTCCCGAAACTTTTACCAGGGTTTATAAAGATAAACTTTACGGAGTAGTTTGTATAGATTATTCCCCTGTTGGCCAGAGAATTATAAATGGTTCAATTGATCAGAAAATCAGAATATGGGATCTGAACGGAAAACTGATCAGTACCTTCATCAATTCTGATACATGTTTGATATCAGATATAGCATTCTCACCTGACGGAAGCAAATATCTTACAACTTCTGCGGATAACACATTGAAACTATGGGATATACATGGCAACAAGCTTAAAGACTTCCAGGGACATACAAAATGGGTTTCCGCAATTGACTTTTCTCCCGACGGAAAAAGAATAATTTCAGGAGGAGGAGATAAAACAGTAAGAGTCTGGAATCTGGAGGATAATTCATATAAGGTTTTTACCGGGCATACTGCTGAAGTCAATTCTGTTGCTTTTTCACCCGACGGCAGGAAATTTGTATCGGGATCAAATGATAACACCGCACATCTCTGGGATATTGATGAGAATAGTTTAACCATTCTCAAAGGACATTCTGCCCTGGTACGATCGGTCGCCTTTTCACCCGATGGGGAAAAAATCCTTACAGGATCAGATGATCAGACAGCCAGATTATGGGATCTGAAAGGTAAATTAATAAAGGTATTTATTGGTCATCTCAATAATGTCAATTATGTTGCATTCTCTCCGGATGGTAATTATATCCTGACAGGTTCTGAAGATCTGACTGCCAGATTATGGGACCTGCAGGGCAACATCATTCAGACCTTCAGGGGTGGTAACGCAAGCATAGCGAAAGTCATGTTTTTGGATGACGGAAAGAAAATCCTGACAGCTTCCAATGATTTTCTTGTCCGGATCTTCCCTGTAAAA
>JBAVOD010000358.1:0-9269 GCA_049691735.1 Bacteroidales bacterium | reverse complement strand
ATGTTACTGAAGAATGCGTAAAGCCTGTCGACCGGCATATTTACAAGTTCCTGGATGCTTTTGCCTGCAACCTTAACATATGAAGTCTCTTTCTTCAACCTCGACCCCTTGCATTCGGGACAGATCGTTTTCCCCCGGTACCTGCTCAGCAGTACCCTGTATTGTATTTTGTATTTTTTCTCCTCAAGATGCTCAAAAAACCTGTTGATGCCATAAAAATGCCTGTTACCGGTCCACAGTAGATTTTTCTGCTCATCGGTCAGCTCGTAAAAAGGCTTGTGGATCGGGAAGCCGAACAGATCGGCGCTGCTTACCAATCGTTCCTTCCATCGTTTCATACTTTCACCCTTCCAGCACACAATAGCATCCTGGTAAACCGAAAGACTCTGATCGGGGATGACCAGGTTCGCGTCAATGCCGATTATCTTCCCGTATCCTTCACAGACCGGACACGCACCTATCGGGTTATTGAAACTGAAAAAATATTCGGTGGGCTCTTCAAACTCAATGCCGTCCTCTTCAAATTTTGTAGAGAAGGATTCCCTGGCAAAACCGTTGCCGTTAAGCACTACCACCTGGCAATAGCCTTTTCCTGTCTGAAATGCAGTCTGTGCCGAATCGGCTGAGCGGCTGAGATTGTCGGGATCATTTCCGGTAATGAGCCTGTCGATCACTATATTTATTTTCTGGCCGGGCGAGAATTTCGCCTCTGCTCCGGGCTCATCGATCCTGATCAGCCCGCCGTCAACCTCAAGCCTGTTAAATCCCTGCTTGACGAGGAACAAAAAGAAATCGTGAACCTTTATACTATCGGGTATTTCCCCCGGAGATATGATAATTACTTTGGTGCCTTCGGGCAGCTCTGAAAGAAAATCAACAAGATCGTCGGCCGTATGACGCTTTACTTCCTTCCCCGATACCGGTGAAAAAGTCCTTCCGATCCTGGCATAAAGTAGCCTCAGGTAATCATATATTTCAGTTGATGTTCCGACAGTGGAGCGGGGATTCCGTGAGTTTACTTTCTGCTCAATGGCAATTGCCGGCGGGATGCCGTTGATAAAATCGACTTCCGGCTTGTTCATCCGGCCGAGGAACTGCCGCGCATATGATGAAAGGCTTTCAACATAGCGCCGCTGCCCTTCTGCATAAATAGTATCGAATGCAAGAGATGATTTTCCCGATCCTGAAACACCCGTGATTACCACAAGCTGGTTCCTGGGGATCTTCAAACTTATATTCTTCAGATTATGTACCCTCGCTCCCCTGATCTCAATAAACCCATCCATATCCGAAAATGTAACATTTTTTAAAAATTTACGTAAAAAATTCAAAAATAATACTTTGAAATTAAAAAAAAGTGTTTTCTTTGTGATTATATAACCACTAAAACCAAGGAGGACTGCCTATTTAACAACTCTACTCTTTATTTCAAATTTTAATTAAAGAGTGAGAGCTATGAAAAAAACAATGTCCGATTACGAATTAATCGAAGAATTCGTAAAAGGTGAGCAGTCGTGCTTTGAACAACTAATCCATCGTCACAAGAACAAAGTTTTCGCATATATAAGCCTTTATATACGCGATCAGGCATTAGCCGAGGACCTGTTTCAGGATACGTTCCTGAAAGTGATCCAGTCGGTAAAATCAGGTAAGTATTACGACAACGGGAAATTCATTTCCTGGGTAATGAGGATAGCCCATAACCTTATTATCGATCATTTCCGCAGGGTCAAACAACTCAATACCGTTTCAAACGACGATTATGAGTCGGATCTTTTCAACTCCAAAAAGCTCGCGGAAGACAATATTGAGGATCATCTTATAAAAAGACAGATCCAGAAGGATATAAGGAAACTTATAAGCCAGCTTCCTGATGATCAGAGGGAAGTTGTGATCCTGAGACATTATTCGGGACTTAGCTTTAAGGAAATAGCTGATATTACAGACGTTAGCATAAATACTGCGCTTGGCAGAATGAGATATGCCCTCATCAACATGAGGAAAATGATGGAAGAAAAGAAAATAAGTCTGACATTTAACTAATATCATATACAATTTATAAACCCATAGGCCGTTTTTAATAAAATAATAAACAAAGCCTATGGGTTTAAATTTTACTCCTCTCCTTTCATATCACGAAATCCGGGTAGACAAGATTGAGATTTATGATGATGCATGGGGTTTTTCCCGTGAGTTCGGTGATGTGTTCCACTTACTTGACCAGGTGAAACCGGTCGTTGATAAGCGGGTGACCAGACGTCTGATCAAAAAGATCAGGCAATCGCACTGAAACCTGGCGAATAGCTATCAGCTATCAGCTGTCAGCTGTCAGTCAGAGTTAAATCCTTTCTCGCGGATTTCCGAAGAGTGTAACGCGGATTTCCGCAGAGCTCGCCATAGAGAACGCCATTAGTGTCTCCCGTCATTGCGAGGAACCGCCTCCTGGTTGGTACCCCTGGCGGAGACGAAGCAATCTTCTGATCGCTTCCGTGCACCTTATAGCGATTACTTCTTGCTTCGGTCTTCCGGCAAAAGTTGGCAGTTGACAGTTGGCAGTCGGCTTCCGTCTTCGGTCTTCTTTGCGCCTTTGCGAGCAACAATTTCCCCGATCATATTAAAAAATGATATATATTTGATATCAAAATGATATCAAAATAGTATCAAAATGATATCAAAATGATATCAAAACGATATCAAAATGATATCAAAGTGATATCAAAACGATATCAAAATGATATCACTTCCAGTTTTAGTACAACTGCGTGAATAACCTCAATTTTTTTGATATGAGCGAAAAGAAGCAATTTGCAATCAGGATCGACGGCAAAATTTTCAGGGCTGTCGAAAAATGGGCCGCCGATGAGCTGCGCAGTACCAACGCCCAGATCGAATTCATAATCGACCAGGCACTTCGTCAATCAGGCAGGCTTAAATCAAAGACCGAGAGCCCAAAGCAGGAGGAGGAAGCTGGTTGATAAAGTACACCGAATGGCAGGCTGCAATGCCTGCAGTCTCTGTGCGAAGCCTGCTCTGGCCCAATTGAACTGATCTGAATCCGGCGTCAAGCGCCATCTTTATTTCATCATCGCTGAAATCACCTTCAGGTCCGATAAGGATCACTGCATCCTCATCCCTTAAGTAAACCTCATCAATCCGGTTTCTTGAAAAATTTCTGCTGCAATGCGCTATCATCCTTGTCCCGTTAAGTTTATTTTCCAAAAAAGCCGAAAACGGCTCAGGATTGTGGAGCACCGGCAGGAATGCTTTCAGCGATTGTTTCATTGCAGAAATGATCACCCCGTTCAGCCGCCCGGTCCTCACACCAGTTTTCTCAGTGTTTTTACAGATAAGCGGTGTTATCTCATCAATACCTATCTCAACGCTTTTTTCAACAAACCACTCGAACCGCTCACGGTTCTTCAGCGGCGATATTGCAACATGAAGCCGGTAGTTTTTCCGGTAAAGGTCGCTGACCGGGCCGGTGATCGTGACCTCGCATCCTGCCGGATTGGGATCACTTATGTACCCGTCAAATAGACCTCCCTTGCCATCTGTAAGTATAATATGTTCACCCCTGACCATCCTGAGCACTCTGATACAGTGCCTCGACTCATCGGGAGTAAGAAGACAACGATTGTCTGTTATTTCAGGTGCGTAAAATATCTGCATTCCTTAATTCAACGAACAGATCCTTTAATTACTTTCATCTCACAATGTCCTGCTGTACCGATGGATCAACCTCATTATTTTCCTCCATACGTCTGAGGAAGCGGTTCAGCCTGTTCTCGACCGCGATCATATAAGTATAAGGCGCCCTGGTAGTTGAACCGGGGTCCTTCCTGTCCTTTTCCTTCAGATTGCTGAGGAGGTTATTGAAATTGCTATCGCCCGACTGGGCCATCATTATCCCCTTGAAATACGAGAAATAATACCATGTTGACCTGTCGGCTTTAAGGTATATGTCGATCATGTCGCCCGAGCGTCTCCTCTGGATCTCGATATAGCCGTCGACATAAACATTCAGCGGCTGACCGCCCACAATCCCTATCCCTATCCTGCCTGTCGACCTGAACGAGGATGACATTTCGTTCCAGCGCAACTTCACATCATTAAGAAGGAGCTCATAACTGTATTCCTTCGGAAGGTTCTTTGAAGGACCGAAAAGGTCGGTCTCCATTTTCAGCGCGTTTGCTACAGTTTCACCCAGAAGGTCATTCATGCTTTTGCTGACAAATGCCGAAGCAACGTTGACGGGCTTAAGGGTGGGCATCATCCTGATCCCGTCGCTCATCATCTTCAGTGCATCTGCCGAGAAGAAGAAATCGAGGGCAAGTATTGCATTTATTTCTACCTTTCCCGAATCGGGTGTCTGTGTTATATTTCCGGCAGAAATCATTTTAACAAGATCAAAATTGGCTCCGAAATTAAGTTTTCCCTCGCCCGAAAGCAGGCATGTATTCCTGTCGAGTGCCACCAGATTTCCGCTCCTTAACGGATCTGCGATCTTTTCGGCAGATGTTATCTCGTACCTGCCTTTTGCCTTGTTATACCAGAGGAATCCGTTAGCTGTTACAAGACCTGCATCGGTCCATGATTTCTGGGCTGACAGGAATGCAGGATAAATATGGATCGAATCAATATTGAGGTACGAGCCCGAAAAGACCAGGTTGTCGTTTGAATCCCTTGGCTTGTCGCTAACCGGTATCATCACATTCCTGGGATCGATAAGCGATTTGAATTTAACCGGATAGCTGATTATCCTGCTGCAATCGTGAATTATGCCTGCCGAGCCAGTAAAAAGAAGCTGATTCACCCGTGCAGAAAGGTTGACATCGCCCGTAAAAGTAAAGGCGGGACTGAGCATGAATTTCTGGTCAGCCGCGATGAATCCTTTGGCGGTTGTGGTCATTGTATCAACCCCGATTTCTTCAAAGTTGATAGGGCTGACGTTCTTGCTTTCATCGACATAATCGTACACTGCGCTTCCCGAATATCTTTTTGCCGATTCTATACCAATGTCGGCCGAATGCAGAAGGTAACGGTTGTTCACAGCAATATATGCATTCTTCAGCCTCTCGATCTGCGCCCTCCTTCCGATCGTTATTCTGCCGTTCTCGGGTTGTATCAGGGCGTCTGCTACCTTAATGTAGCTTATATTGTCGGCTTCAATCACTTCCTTCTCAACGTCGTATTTTGCACTAAGTGAAGAGAATGCTACGGTATCGCGCTGGCTGTTGGTTGAGAAGAATGTCGGCTTGTCAAGGCCTGCGAAGCTGACCGAAAGCAGTTTGGACGGCGGGATAATACCACCTGACGTTTTGCCCTTCTGGACCATGCTCAGGATCTTGGTGTTCATGTCATACTGAAAATCAGTCATGGTACAGATGTACTGGATCTCGGGCAATTTGACAACTGAAGAATCTGTATTAAGGTGGAACCGAGCCGTCCTGGATGCAAAATTAACATCAGTATTCGCATCCTCGGCGATGAATGCATAACCGCTGGTAGAAGTTGATTTCAGGAAGTAATCGGCGGTATCGGACCTGATCTCATTCGAATTGAATGCAAAAAGCCTGGAATTGATCCTTGATTCCGCGGTATTTACGATCCCCTCACCTTTAAGCCTGCCTTTTGAAAGAGTAAGGTTACCATCGAGGATGGTGCCGTTGCCGAACATGCTTAAATTATTACCCGGCGCATTGAAAGCAATGAACTCATCCTTCTGCGGAAACCATTTGATCTTAATATCCTGTCCGCTTGCGTCAGGGTATAGCCCTGCGCTGTCCCTGGTGATTTTGAAGGAAACCGCCTGTGTCAGCATTGAATCGGGAAAGAATTTGTATTCTTCCGATTTGGTTTCGGAAGTGAGATGCTTCAACGTGCCGCTTCCGATGAGACCCTGGCTGCTCATGTTCAACTGGTCATAGAATTTGCCGCTGCCGTCATATACCTCAATACCTTCTTCCGGAACATTCATTTTGAAGCCCAGGGAATTATTCTCCTGGATGGTAAGGTACTGGCGCATTGGCTTAAGTATGCTGCCTCCGAAAAATTCGCCGGGCAGATTAAGTTCCGACTGCTTGTAATGGTCAATATTGTCAAAGACGAAAGGATCGACCTTGAAATAAAAATCCTTCTTTTTGTATACATTTTCAAGTCCGGGTATCTTATCATAAAAAACATAAGATGGTACTGTTGAATTTATGATCGGGTACTGTGCCAGACTTTTCAGTCCTGATTTGTTTGACGGATCATCAATATAGAGTTCCCCGGTGCCCAGCTGAATGAGGCTGCTGATTTCTGCAGCTATCGGATTTCCGTATGCATCCCTTTTATCAGTTTCGACAGCGACCATTATTGAATCGATCTTCTGAAGTTTAATCCTGAAGGTATCGTAGCTGAACCTGAAATCGTGGCCAAAAAACGTAAAAAGACCTGCCTGGACAACACCGTTGAACCTGAAATCCCTGTTACGGCCAAGAACCAGCTGTTGATTATAGGGGAAGATCGCCACTTTCTGCGAATCACTGAGGAAAACATTTTTTACACCGTTGATTGTAATACCGTAAGTATTAAGGTCAAGTACCGCATTGTCGACAGGTGCACGTGTCTCGCTTAGAATTGAAAGGACATCGTAGTCCTTCTTTCCGGCATACGCGTCAATAAAATCCTTTGTCTTTTTCTTGATAGTCACCTCCTGATTTACCCTGTCATAGAATACAAATCCCCTGTTGGCCATGTCGATACAGAGTGCAACCACAGCTTCCTCAGGTTTGTCAAGCCATTTTGCGAACTCGCTCACCGGGAAAGTTTCAGAATAAAACCATTCACTGAACTTTATGAGCCTTGTTAGTGGATTGTAATCGTCGAGGCCCATCAACTTGAGGAAATAGTTGGCATTGAAGAATGAGGAGGATTCGAACCTAGCCTGGCCCATTGCCGCACCTCGCGGCCTTGATATGATTGCCTTTGATCCGTTCATATCCCATGTGAGGCTCTCAAAATACATATCGACCATGTGATAGGTATCGAAAAAGGGGCTTCCGGAAACGGGATTGTTTGTCCTGAAAAGATTCACCTGCCTGTTATTTGAATTATATGAGAATCCGAGGTTCGTATGGTAGATGGAATCCTTGCCAAGGTACAGTGTGGCTTCAGTTTCCTGGCTGTTGAGGCCAATCCCGGAAAAGACGAATTCGGCTGAAGTGATTTTAATGAAAAGGGTATCATTTTTGTAAAGGAGCATCCTTGCAGGAAATGATTTTTCACCTTTGCCTTTCACGGTTGCGCCATCAAAGGCAAGGCCGCCCTCGTAATCAATACCCTTGTAAACGTTTTTTATCCTGAATTTTTTGGTATAAGTCTCAAATCGGGGGAATGATGCCCTTTCCTTGCTGGGTATGCTTGCAGCCTGGTCGGACAGCAGTCCGTATACCGGTTTGGTGAAGTAGCTCCTGTGCTCCAGGGTTGCAGAATCGCACGTGAAGTTATTCCTTGTTACATTTATTACATAATGCGACATCTGAGCATAAACGTCCTGGCGCGGGAAGCCCGCCTTCTCCCAGGTGACAGTGCCCTTTGTACCATGGAATTGCTGCGATTCGGGTATGTACCTTCCGGAAGCATTATAAATTTCAGTGCTGTCCCTCTGAGAGTAACAGGTGAGTGTTGCATTACTTATGATCGCCACAAATGCAGTATCCCGGGCGAATTTGAGGTCACCGCTCTTTATCTTCCACCTTACGGAAGGCGTGCTGATGAGCACCCTGTCCCTGACAAGCAGTTCTGAATTCAGCAGATACCTGTAGATGTTTTCATTTGAAAGGGCTGATATGCCGGCCATTTTCTTAAGATCGCCAAGCCAGATTCCAATGATGGAGTTGTCCTTTCCGGAGTCGATAAAACCGATCAGTGTCTTCAAAAACTGGGTGAACTGCGGTACGGCCCTGAATTGCCGTGCCGTAAATTTCGATGACAGGTCAGCTATTGCCAGCATGTTTGACGAGCTGAAAGCTGAGCTGTCCCATTTCGCTGTAAAAGCATTGACAATTGTACCCTGCTCAGGATGAAGGTTTGGACCGATATAAGCTTCAAGCTCCACCCTGTATTTATCGACATCACCGCTGAATACAGGCCTGACCTGACAGAAAACCGAAGCCGGCATCGACAGCAGGAAAATACTCAGGAACAGGAGCTTCTTCATTTTCAGCCGTCAGTTAGTTTATTGCTTCCACTATTGCAAAGAAATCCTCTTTCTTAAGCGATGCGCCTCCGATCAGTCCGCCGTCAACATCGGGCTTCGAAAATATTTCAGCCGCATTCGACGGTTTGCAGCTTCCGCCATATAGGATGGTCAGGTCCGATGCTCTTTCTTCTCCATACCTGATCTTCACCAGATCGCGAATATATTTATGCATTTCCTGAGCCTCGTCAGGAGAGGCTGTCAGTCCGGTGCCAATTGCCCAGACGGGTTCATATGCAATCACAATTTTTGTAAAATCTTCCTCTGAAAGACTGAACAGACCTTCCTCAAGCTGTTTCCTGACAACAACCTGATGTTTTCCGGTCTCCCTTTCAGCGAGTACCTCGCCGCAGCAAAATATGACTTTCAGACCTGAAAAGATAGCCAGAGCGGTCTTTTTGTTGAGCAGCCTGTCGTCCTCGTGAAAATATGATCTTCGTTCCGAATGGCCGATAATGACATATTGTGCACCGGTGCTTCTGATCATCAACGGTGATACCTCTCCGGTATAGGCACCCGATGGTTCCGACGCGCAGTTCTGGGCTCCGAATTTTGTTCTTCCTCCGTCCAGGATCTCTCCGACGCCTGCCAGGTGGATGTAAGGAGTGCAAAGGATCACTTCTGCTTTTGGAGGGTTGGTCCTGAAGTACGAGTCAATACCTTCTGCAAAATAAAGTCCCTCTTCAAGATCCATGTTCATTTTCCAGTTGCCTGCCACAATTTTTTTTCTCATAGGGTTTAAGTGTTAATAAGATATTTGAGTTCAGTTTAACGTCACATCGGTCTTCAAATCTGCGTCTTCCTGGTCTTACCGGTATTTTTAGCCGCAAGCGAAATAATTATCAGAAGTAACAGGGTTGCAAAAAGTACTACAGTAGAAACGATCAGCTCCTTGCTTTTGTTATTCAGGTTTTCTTCCCGTAATCCCTCCCTGCCAATACCTGCAAGCTTCTTAACAGGAAGGTCAGCCCATGACCATTTCCCTTCAATAACTCCGCCCCTCAGGAGAAGATAACCCGGATTTGAC
>JBAVOD010000357.1:0-2556 GCA_049691735.1 Bacteroidales bacterium | reverse complement strand
GTATATAAGTGACTATGAGGAGACTAAAAATCTCAATTTCAAAACAGCCTATACATATGAAATTGGAGCTTCGCTTAATATGTATTTAGATTATACAGGCAGAAATAAATTTTGTATTCAGTTATCTCCAACTTTATATTTTGTAGAATATTATTCAAATGAGGAAAGACCTCTTTCCCCATTGTTATATGTATACAAGTTAAATATCAGATATACTACGCTAAAAATTCCCCTTTTGCTGAAATATTCATTTTATAGCAGTAACCGTTCGATATTCCCATATATGAAACTGGGACCTGGCTTGGCAATATATTTAAGTCAAAAAGGAGCTTATGAATATTATTCGGTTCCTATAGCAGGTTCTACAGATCCTACGGCAGTTTATAATAAGCCCTTAAATCAAGTTGCCAAATTTACCTATATTTATTTTATGGCAGGTATAGGCACAGACATAATATTCGGTAATAACCTTATGTCTGTTGGAGTCACTTATGAATACGGAGAAGGCCAATTAAAAGGGTTTCGTTCTGATGCACAACTTCAAATTGAATTTCAATTTTAAAGCTGCGAAATATAAATTATTAACACTCCTTGGAAGAATAAACAGGATTGTCATAAACCATGATACTTTGGAGGTACATAATGATATATACAGATAAAAAAGGGGCTTTTATGCCCCTTTGGTCGGGGTGATCCCGCCTAGGGCGGGACGACCCTGGCGCCAATGGCGCCATGCGCTAGCCAACTGCGATATTATTATCATTAAGAAATCTTGCAGCTCCTCTAAATTTTATTTTCCTTTCCAATCGAATAGCTTCTGCTCGCGTGTAGAACTCCTTGTGGTATACAAGTTTCCATGGAATCCCTGACGACATAAATTTTGTCTTACCCCTGTTGTGTTCATCCAAACGTCGCTGCAAGTTGCAAGTTTGTCCTGAATAATACTTATTTATACCGGGGCTGAAGAGTATATAAGTAAGGTACATAATGATATATACAGATAAAAAGGGGCTTTACTGCCCCTTTGGTCGGGGTGGCCAGACTCGAACTGGCGACCCCTTGCACCCCATGCAAGTACGCTAGCCAACTGCGCCACACCCCGTATTTTTTTTTTGGCTATTCCAACTCTTTAACAAACGACCCTGGCGCTTCAGGCGCCATGCGCTAGCCAACTGCGCCACACCCCGAAAACATCAGCAAAAATAATCAACAATTCCGATTCTGCAAAAAGTCTACGTTATCCATGCCTTTTAAACCCCGTGATATCAAAATGATATCAAAATGATATCAAAATGATATTAAAATGATATCAAAATGATATCAAAATGATATCACTTTGATATCATCAGATTGAGACCCCTCTTCCGCCAGCTGGCGGAGGGCACCTCCTCTAAAAGGGGAGTAGGTACTGGTTATATAATAAGCTACAGTGTTGATTCTCTGCGAAAATCAGCGAAAACTCTGCGCAACTCTGCGAGAACCTAAGAAAGCCTGAAAACGGTAGACCGGAGACCGAACTGAGCCGATTGCCACTTTGTTTTCCCTCATCGTTCTGACAATAAGTGCAAGGTTATTTCCGTAATGATGATCTCCGGGAACCATCCTTACTTTCACCGCAGGATTAGTCAATCCCTCCGGAAGCTTTGTATCCTCGTCCTTTCCGAAAATACAAAGGATGTTCCCTGTTGTCATCTTATTTATTTCTGCTGTAACATTATAGGTGTTATGCGCGTTCCCAAGCCCCAGCATGTTTGAAATATGGATCTCAAAATCGGTAAACTGGCCGGGAGACAGAAGCACGGCGGAAGTAACTTCCGACCTCAGTTCCCCGGGCAGCCTGTTAACAATGAATGGTAAGATCTCCGCGCCCAGTGAATATCCGATAAATATGATCCGGTCCTTATTCCACAAATTGCAGTAATAAGTCAGGGCCGCAGCAGCATCTCCGGCTGCCTCTTCGGGGGAGCGTCGTTTCCAGAGATATTTCTTTGAGTCGAGGCCTATGGTCGGAATGCCGATTTTTGCCAGACTGTCGGCAATTGACTGCTCAAACCAGTACCATCCTCCGTCGCCCGAAATAAAAAAAGCAGCAGGAGCGTCATCTTTTTTGACTCTGGCAGGGGTAATCACAAGGGGAAGCGTTTTCAACTCACTGTCATCTGTTTTTATAATCGCACTTTCCTGGTACTTTTTAAGGATCCTGTTGTAAGCATCAACCCACTGCGGCATAAAATCGGACCATTTTGCAAATCCGTGCCCCACATTCGGAAGGGAGATCAGTTCAGCATCCTTTGTCTTTCCGATAAAATCGACCATCTCAGTATAGTTGCAGATCCTGTCGAGCTTCCCGTTGAGAACTATCCACGGATTTCCAAGCCTGGCATCAGGCTGAAGGAAGGACTTCTTTCCTGAAGGATCCCGGGTTACTTTCAATCCGTTAATCTGGCACAGCATCTTTGGAAGATCCATGTCGGGGCAAAAGCCAAGTGAAATGCCTCCCTTGAATGTTCCCGGGCGCGCCTGGGCAAGAATTCCGTATACCAGCGTCGCACCGCT
>JBAVOD010000356.1:0-5575 GCA_049691735.1 Bacteroidales bacterium | reverse complement strand
TTTTTAAAATACCAACTCTGATGTGGTCAATTTACTCCGGCGCAATGTGGTCAGATTGTCCGGCGTATGCACAGAGGGCGCATCTATGTATGCCGTTAAGGGTTTGGGAAAGGTATCCAAACGAACTAAGAATAACCGTTAAAAATAGGTCGTTAATGGGTATAAAGGTGTTCCTGATAAGCTGAAAAATCCGAGTTAACTTTCAGTATAAGCTACAAAACTGCCTCCGGTTTTCATAGTACGATTTTGGTCCTATATCAATAATTTTAACTTTTTGCAACATAAATTAAAGAATAGTGCAAAAATTTAAGCTTTTTGAAACATAATTGCTATGTACTGCATTTTCCTTTAACCTAACTTATTTATAAAATTTTAACAAAAGCTATTGATGCGCAGATTTTCAATGGCATGTTTAGTTAATATTAATATGTTACCTATGAGAAAGACAATTAATTGTTTATTATTCATTCTATGCTTTTACGGTCTTTGTACCGCACAGCAGGTAGTTTCTTCAGGTGGTTATACAATAAAATCAGATATTACTGTCGACTGGATTCTGGGCGGAAGCTTATCTGATGTTTCAACTTACGACCAAAGTGCCTTAAACAAAATAAGCAAGGATCAAGCGATGGAATCTGAGATTCCTCTTAAAGTGTATCCTATCCCAGCAACTGAATTCATTAACATCGAAATCACACCTATCGACACTGGTCGACTCATCCTTGAATTATACAATAATTCAGGAGTAAAAATTCTTAGCAAAACTGTTCTTTATCAACCCGTTCTACAGGTAAATGTCAGTGATATACCTACAGGGATTTATTATTTAAAGGTATTTCAACCTTATTCCAAAAATCAGCTCTACAGAGTTGAAAAGATAATCAAATACTAATCTATAAAATATGAAAAAGATCTTTACTCTTTTAATTGGAATAATGTTTTCTATTACGTCTCTAAAAGCTCAGGACGCACCCCCGCAGGCATTCAGCTATAAGGCAGTTATTAGAAAAACCAGTGGAGCACCAGTAACCTTGCAAAATATCAGTTTAAGGATAAGCATCTACCAAAATAACATTAGAATACCTGTTTACACAGAAAAATTCACCACGATAACAAGTATTTTCGGAGAGGCAAGTATTGAAATTGGTAATGGAACAGATAAAATAGGTGTATTTTCAGAAATTAAATGGGGAGAAGACATTTTTTTCCTTAAAGTAGAGGTTGACATTAAGGGGGGTAGAAATTATCAAGAAATATCAACAACGCAATTGTTATCTGTCCCTTATGCATTGTACGCAGGGAAAGCAGGCAATAGTGGCGATTATAATGATCTCGAAAATAAACCAACAAACCTTAGTCAGTTTTATAATGATTTGTCGTTTCTTGAGACTGACCCGGTTTTTGGTGGGCATCCTGCTAAAGGAATTTCAAACACTATGATCGGGAATTGGAACACTGCATTTGGTTGGGGTGATCATTCGACAGCTGGATACCTTAAGAGTTTCACTGAGACTGATCCGGTTTTTGGTGGGCATCCTGCTAAAGGAATTTCAAACACTATGATCGGGAATTGGAACACTGCATTTAATTGGGGTAATCATTCTGCAGCTGGATACTTATTAACAGAGGTCGATGGATCAATTACAAATGAAATCCAAATACTTAATTTATCCAACCATTTGCTAAGTCTCTCATTAAATGGAACATCAGAGCCTATTGATTTAAGTTCCTATATGGATAATACGGATAACCAAAAATTAACTGTTGAGGGAAAGACTCTGACAATAGAAAATGGGAATACAGTCGCACTTAATACTGATGACCTCGATGCCGATCCGACCAACGAGATACAAACTCTGAGCATTGAGGGAGATGTAATTTCCTTGACCAACGGGGGAAATGTAGTAATACCGGCAGCCAATAATGTTAACGGTCTGTTTTTTTATGGTGATAAAGACAGGGATGGTTTCGGAGATCTATATAAAGCTCTGTGGACCCCGTCAAATGTATCACCTCCAAACGGATATATAACAAATTCAACAGATTGTGATGATAGTAATTTTGCGATTAAACCCGGAGCCACTGAATATTGCGACGGTATTGATAATAACTGTGATAATAGAACAGATGAGAGCTGTATTGACGCTGCCTGCTACTCGCAGCTGACCGACTTATTCAATTGCATAAAAGAGTCTGGTTGCCAATTAAATGACTGGGATTGCATAATGAGTAGTTGTACAGTTATTTTAGTTCAGCTAATGTACTGTGAAGATGCAGATTGTTATCGTTCGCAAATACTGTCAGGTACTTTGCCTTTTGATGAAACCTGGACTGCAGAAGCCAAGGCTGATTATATAATGACCAAATGCATAAGTCCAGACGCTGACAAGGATGGCTATACTATTAAACAAGGCGATTGCAATGATGCGGATGCAACAATTCATCCTAATGCTGTGGAAATTTGTGGCGATGGAATAGATCAGGATTGCAATGACCGTGATGCCGTCTGCGGTGATATTGATGGCGATGGATATTCTCCTTCAATGGGAGATTGTGATGATAATAATGCAGAAATAAATCCTGGTGCTCCGGATGAAGAATGTGATGGGATCGATAATAATTGTAATGGAGAAATAGATGAACAAGCATCGAAATTTTATCTGGATGCTGATGGAGACGGATATGGAAATCCGGAAATTTCAAGATCATTATGTGAAGACACAACTGAGGAATATGTTGAAAACAATGAAGACTGCAATGATAGTGACCCTTTAATACATCCTAAAGCAGTCGAAATTTGTGATGACGGTATTGATCAGGATTGCAGTGGATCAGATCTCCCATGCACAGCGTTGACGGATGATGATGTAGACGGTTATAGTGAGGTCAATGGTGACTGTAATGATTCAGATCCCTCTATTCATCCCGGAGCCACTGAAATATGCGGGGATGGCATAGACCAGGATTGTGACGGCAATCCCAATACTGGTTGCTGCAATGAGTTATTAGTTCAATTATTCGATTGTATGGATTCCAAAGATTGCAGTTTGAATGATTTTAATTGCATTGCGAGCAAGTGTGCGGCAGAAATTAGTTCTATCAATTGTGTTGAAATCGGGTGTATCCAATCACTATTATTGGATCCAAATTTACCATTTAATGAGACTTGGACCAGCACCATGAAAGCAGATTACCTGATCTCAAAATGTGGAACCCAGGATAAAGATGGCGACGGATTTTCACCTTCTCAAGGAGACTGCAATGATGCGGATCCAACTATTAATCCTAATGCGGTGGAAGTTTGTAGCGACCTCATTGATCAGAACTGTAATGGAACTGATGCCAGCTGTGACGATGTAGATGAGGATGGATACACAATTGCAGGAGGTGATTGCGATGATAATAATCGATTTGCTTATCCTGGAGCGCCTGAATTATGTGATGGTAAGGATAATGATTGTGACGCTTCCATCGATGAAGGTGCTCCTGTATCAACCTGGTATAAGGATGCCGATGGAGATGGCTATGGCAATGAAGCCGAGCCATTTGAATCGTGCACGGCTCCTGAAGGTTATATTGATAATCCGGGTGATTGCAATGATGGCAATTCTGCAATAAACCCAAGTGCCTTAGAGGTCTGTGATGGAGAAGATAATGATTGTGATGGACAAATTGATGAAGAGATAATTGCCCCTCCAAGTAATTTAACTGTTGGTGTTTGTACCGGATCAGTAAAAGTATGTGGAGGTTCATCTGGCTGGATAGAACCTGACTATAATATGGTACTTAATTATGAACCTACTGAAACAACATGCGATGGATTGGATAATGATTGTGATGGTGAAATTGATGAAGGATGCGCACCAATAGATGCTGACGGTGATGGTTATACGATAGCTGAAGAAGATTGTGATGATACCAATGCAGCCATTCATCCGGGAGCAACTGAAATATGTGGAGATGGAATTGATCAAGATTGCAATGGAAGTGATTTGTCTTGCGATCCAAATGCTAATTGGCAGCCAGGAGATCCTTGGATCGATCCACAGGATGGTCATAGCTATAAAACTATTCAATATGGATATTCTGTTTGGATGGCAGAAAACCTACGTGCAATGAAGTATAATGATGGTAATTCAATTTCTCCAATAACAGATAAACAAGAATGGGAAGGTGATTTTATAGGCGGATATTGCTGGTACGAAAATGATTATGCCAGCAATGGAAATACTTATGGTGCCTTATATAACTGGTATGCTGTTAGTTCAAACAAATTATGCCCTATTGGTTGGCATGTATCAAATATTACAGAATGGGAAGTAATGATATCTTCATTAGGAGGTGCAAATGTTGCAGGAGATAAACTAAAAGAAGAAAGTACAACACATTGGGAATCACCAAATACAGGTGCTACAAACGAAATAAGTTTTACAGCACTGCCAGGTGGTGAGCGTAACTTTAATGGTGATTTTATGGGTCTTAATAGTTTAGCGGTCTGGTGGACTTCTATCACATCTAACATATCCGGTATCTACTATTATATAGACTCAAGTAATTCCGTTGTGCTTAGTGGAACACCCTTTGGGGAAAATCCTAATGATGGATATTCTGTTCGTTGCGTAAAGGATTATTAACTATTGGATTAACTGCGTTGATCACCTGTGGGAGAGGCTATAGCCAAAATATTCCCTTGCTCGTTCCGGTCCTGGTTTTGAAGCCCCCTTCAGGGGGTTCTAATCTTTGTACACAACTTTTCACTAGTGGGCATTAGATTTTAAAACATGTTCTTTGAAATTATGAAGTAATCGCAATTGTAGCATTTTTTCGTAGCGTGACGATTTGAATTGAAAAGTTGGATTTTTGCTTAAAAATAGCATCAATCCATGAATCAAGGCAAATATATTTTCGCTCAGCTTACAGATTTTTTACCTCGCAGAGTTTTCGACAGACTGGTTGATAAGTATGAAGGTAATAAGCATGTAAGGTCTTTTACCTGCTGGAATCAAATGCTTTGTATGGTATTCGGACAACTAACAGCCAGGGACAGCATGCGGGATTTAATGTTAAGTCTTGAAGCTCATCAGCAAAAGTATTATCATTTGGGTTTTGGCTCAACCATCTCTCGCAGGAATTTTGGTACAGCAAATGAAAGGCGTAACTATAAAATCTTTGAAGAGTTTGCTTATGTTCTTATTGAAGAAGCTCGCAGAAGTTGTTACCATGATGATTTTGAGATCGAAGTTGATGGTAATGTTTATGCATTGGACTCTACAACAATCGATCTATGTCTAAGCATCTTCTGGTGGGCCGAGTTCAGAAAGCATAAAGGAGGAATAAAGCTCCATACCTTATATGATGTAAAAACTTCCATACCCAGCTTTCTGTATATAACCAATGCTAGCGTTCACGATGTCAATATCATGGATATCATTCCATACGAAAAGGGGAGTTTTTATGTTGCTGATAAAGGATATATCGACTTTCTGAGGTTATATAAAATCCATACTAATGGATCATTCTTTGTAACAAGAGCAAAGGAAAATCTACAGTTTAAAAGAATGTATTCCAAAACTGT
>JBAVOD010000355.1:0-4526 GCA_049691735.1 Bacteroidales bacterium | reverse complement strand
GGTCCACAACCAGATGTTACAACTTTTTAAACAAAATAATTGATGGGAAGTTTCGGTAAATGGATCGGTGGGGGACTAGGCTTTGTAATGGGAGGCCCGTTGGGAGCAGTGCTTGGTTTTCTTATAGGATCGGCGGTTGACAACACTACCGTCAGTACCGCAACATTCAGATCTTCACCACAAACGACAGCACCCGGCGATTTCGGGATGAGCATGCTTGTCCTGATTGCCGCTATGATGAAGGCTGACGGGAAAGTAGTCAAATCAGAGCTTGACTGGGTAAAAGAGTTCTTTATAAGGCAGTTCGGACCTTCCACAGCCCGCGAGGCAACCCTTATGCTCAGGGATATTCTTAAGAAGGATATACCTGTAAAGGACGTGTGCGTGCAGATCAGCAGGAATATGGACTATTCATCACGTCTTCAGCTCCTGCACGTCCTGTTCAATTTATCGCTTGCCGATGGCTCACTGCATCCTGCAGAAATTGGTGCCATTGAAATGATGTCGGGTTACCTTGGTATCGCCAGGGCAGACTACCTTTCAATCAGGAATATGTTTGTACCGGAAACAGATTCGGCATACAAAATTCTTGAGATCGACCGGAGTGCCACCGGCGAGGAGGTAAAAAAAGCCTACAGAAAGATGGCGATGAAATACCACCCCGACAAGGTAAGCCATCTTGGTGAGGAGTTCAGGAAAGCCGCAGACGAAAAATTCAAGGCTGTCAATGAAGCCTATGAGAAAATTAAGAAGGAACGCAATATTCCCTGATGATCTGTTAAAAAATTAACTTCTGCAGTATAACATTTAACTGCACTTGAATTAACTTTGCATTCAAAATTCGTTGAAAATGATTTTAAAGGACTATCTGTCAATTGCAGGGGAACCCGGGCTTTTCAAATTCATAGCTCAGGGGAAAAATTCAATTATTGTCGAGAATCTCGAAACAGGGAAACGAGGCAGCGCTTTCAGCTCTGCCAGGGTGAGTTCGCTTGACGACATTTCGATATTTACGGAAGGAGAGGATCTGCCCCTTGGAAAAGTACTTGATAGTATCTTCGAAAAGGAATCAGGCGGCCCGGCTCCCGACCCCAAATCGGATCCCGAAAAGCTCAGGAAGTATTTTGAAGAAATAGTCCCCGATTATTCGAAGGAAAAAGTCTATGCCAGCGACATAAAAAAAGTTTTCGTGTGGTATAATATACTTCAGAAGAAAAACCTTCTGGTGAAAGAAGAACCTGAAAAGACCGAAACTCCCGGATCGGTTGAGCCTGAAACCGGTGAAGCTACGGAAGCAGAAAATATTCAGGAGGGCGAAAAGGATCAGGTTGAGGAAAAGAAAAAGAAAAAATCCGCTTCCCGATCCAAAGAATAAATCTGCCTGAACAAAAACCTGACACACATGAATTTTGGAGGGAACGAGGTTGTATATGATTATAAAACCTCACGGATAATTATTGTCCCTGTTCCGTATGATGCAACCAGCACATGGATGAAAGGTGCCGACAGGGGGCCGGAGGCTATAATGGAGGCATCGCAAAATCTTGAGTTCTACGATGTTGAAACAGGTACTGAAGCACATCTTCACGGTATATATACGATTGACCCTGTTACTGAAAAGAGCTCTCCGGAAAGTCTTGTCAGGGCTGTTTACGAAAAGATCAGCCAGCTTCTGCAGGAGGGGAAATTTCCGGTCATTGTCGGAGGAAATCATACGGTGACGATCGGAGCAGCAGGAGCCTTCGCAGGTCATTATGACGATCTTACTGTACTTCAGCTCGATGCCCATGCAGACCTGAGGCAGGAATACGATGGCTCAGTGTTTAACCATGCGTGCGCAATGGCAAGGGTCAGGGAATCATCAAGATTGGTCCAGGCAGGCATCAGGAGCATGTCGGCAGAGGAGAAGCAATTTGTGGATAGTGACAGGATGTTCTTTGCTCACCAGCTTTATGCCGACAAATCGCTGTACTCACAGGCTATTGAAAAGCTGACGCGGAATGTCTATATAACCATCGATCTGGATGTTTTCGATCCCTCGCTTATCCCGTCAACGGGGACACCTGAGCCCGGTGGGCCGGAGTACTACGAGGTAATGCATTTCCTCAGGGAAGTGGCCCGAAAAAGAAATGTTGTGGGATTTGATGTCGTCGAATTGTGTCCCTCTCCCTCAAATAAGTCGCCCGATTTTGTAGCTGCGAAAATTATATACCAGCTGCTGAGCTATGTATTTGCAGATTTCCTCGGACCTCTCCGGGGAGCGATAGTATAGATGACTTCAGGTCGATATTAATCATCCTCCTTTGCCCGCTCCCAGATCTCATTCATCTCATCCAGTGTCATATCATGAAGCGAGACTCCCTTTGACAGCGTCTCCTTTTCCAGATAGTTGAACCGTTTGATGAACTTCCTGTTGGTTTTCTCAAGCGCAGCTTCGGGATCAATGTCATATAGCCGCGAAGCGTTTATTATGGAGAACAATACATCACCGAGTTCTGATTCGATACTCTCTTTTGTACGTTTTTCTGCTTCTGCTTTAAGTTCCTCTATCTCTTCCATCACCTTATCCCAGATCTGTCCGCGTTCTTCCCAGTCGAATCCCACACCTCTCACTTTCTCCTGGATCCTGTTCGCCTTTACAACCGCGGGGAGAGATGAGGGCACACCTGATAATACGGGTTTATATTCGGAAGTCTCGTTCATTTTCAGGTTTTCCCAGTTCTCCTCCACCTCCGAAGCGCCCGATACCTTAACATCACCAAATACATGCGGATGGCGGTATACCAGTTTTTCATTTATTCCTGTCAATACGTCGGCCATTGAAAAAAGACCTTTCTCCGACCCGATTTTTGCATAAAAAACTATGTGAAGCATGAGGTCACCAAGCTCTTTCCTGATGCCGTCGTCGCTTCCCGACATCACCGCATCGGCAAGCTCATATGTCTCTTCGATTGTAAGCTTTCTCAGGCTTTCGTTTGTTTGCTTCATATCCCACGGGCATTTCTGCCGGAGTTCATCAATAATATCGAGGAGTCTCAGGAACTCCTCACAGCTTCTTTCCTTATTATTCATCTGTAATCTGTTTTAAAACAATCGGTTGGGAGGTACAGTCCTGTTTACAAGGTCAACCCTGACGGCAGATCCGGGCGACAGGCTGAGCAATTCGGAAACATCTGCTCCGTTTATTGCTATTTCAAGAAGTTCGAGCGAATTGAACCTTGCAAGCAATTCACCCACTGGTACATCGCTGTAAGTGCCCGATATTGTTCCCGTATAGTTTTTATTGCTCTGGATGAATATCCTGAATTCCCTGTTCTCAAAAACACGGGAAAAGACCTCCCTAGTAATATTTGTAATTGCATTTCCATAGGAATCGATGAATATAACGCTTCCTATGATGACTTCCCTGTCAATAGTCGCCCTGAGCGGAACCTTTTCATTCATGGCCTGAACCGGCTGGCCAAGCATGCCTGGCTGGCTGCCCCGGAATAAGCTGGCAGCCGTTCTGGCGAATACGTCAAGCTCATCTTCATTTTCATCATGCCTGATCCTGACCACCTCATCGGGTTCTGAATTGAGGATCAGGGTAAATATACCGTTGTCGGTTCCCACGAAGAAATGCTCCCGTGCCCTGATAACCAGGTACCCTTCACCCTTGTGGGCTTCGGAGTGTACACAAATAATGTGTACCGATCCCTTCGGGTAATTAAGAAAAGTGTTTCTGACGATAAATGATGCGTGAGCTATATCGAAAGGCGGGATACCGTATGCGTTATCTATTATCGGGGCTTCCGGGCACAAACTGCAGAGTTTGCCCTTTATGATTCCGCTGTAAATATCATCAGATCTCCATTCAGTCGTTAATGTTATGACCGGCATAGGCAAAAAACATAGGACAAAGATAAACTTCTAATTAAAAAAATGGCTTACTTTGCATCTGGCGAATTATCTTTTTTTTAAACCGTTACGGGTTTCAGAGAATGATTATGGAAGAAAGGAGAACATTATACTTTTGAAGGATTTAATGACTGAGATAGTAATATTTCTGGAAGATATTGACCCAGTAGTATTTTACGGTACAAACAATTCCCTGCTTGATAAAATCCGAAGTTTTTTCCCAAAGATTAAAATAATAGCCCGGGGCAACGAGATTAAATGTGTTGGCGAAGAACATGAGATCACCCTCTTTGCCGAAAAATTCAATGAAGTAATTGAGTATTACAGGAAGTACCACAGGCTTGATGAACAGGACATCGAAAAATACTTCTTTGACGCTGAACATCTGAAGACGGCCTCTAATGGCGATTTTGAACAGGTAATTGTTTTCGGCACAAGCGGTAAGCCGGTCAGGGCACGGACTGTCAACCAGGTGCTTCTGGTAAATGAATACAGGTCGAACGATCTTGTTATTGCCGAAGGTCCGGCGGGAACAGGCAAAACATATACCTCGATAGCACTGGCAGTGAGGGCGCTGAAGGAAAGGGAGGTCAAGAAGATAGTACTTACCCGTCCTGCAGTTGAGGCAG
>JBAVOD010000354.1:0-1626 GCA_049691735.1 Bacteroidales bacterium | reverse complement strand
GCCCTGGCCGGCTCCGTATTCAACGTTGTTTATTAAAAGCCTGGCTGAAAAAACAGACTTTTTCTGTTTGAAATCATACTCCTCATTATGGGTGAACGTCAGGTTCGACCTGTGTTTCTGGACCCATTCAAAAACGAGGCTTTTATAGTCAGAATCGGTATTTACAATGGTTTCAAGATCAAGGTATTTCCCAAAAACCCTTCTGATGAATATCTTCCTGGTCCTTGAGAATCCCTTGTCGAGGAATAGTGCCCCCATAAGTGCTTCAAGTGCATCACCGTAAATATTCCTTGTCGAATTCGACAAATTGACCTTACTGACAAGGAGTTTGTCAAGGCCCATCGATATGGCAAGCTGGTTCAGCACATCGCGGTTTACGATCCTTGATCTTATTTTGGTCATAAATCCTTCGCTTGCCTCGGGAAATTTCTCAAAAAGATAATCTGACAGAATGACATCGAGAACCGCGTCGCCAAGAAATTCAAGCCTTTCATTGTTAAGTCTTGTACCGTCGGGGAGGCTGAACGATGCGGAGCGGTGAATGAATGCCGCCTCATAAATGCTGAGATTATCGGGACGGGAACCCGTAATGCCCTTTACCCGGGCGGCAAATTCGCGTCTGTCAAGAATGTATGTGGTGTTTTTTCTTTTAAGGAACAATGGTATTATTCTTCTGCTTTTTTGATTATTATAGAAGCATTGTGTCCTCCGAATCCGAAAGTGTTACTCATTGCATTAGTTATTGTGCGATGCTGTGCTTTATGAAGGGTAAGATTCAGCCCGGGATCAATTTCAGGATCAGGGACCTTGTGATTGATTGTCGGGGGAACAGTGTTATGAATAACTGCCATGATAGTAGCTATAGCCTCAATAGCACCGGCTGCTCCAAGCAGGTGACCGGTCATCGATTTGGTCGCACTTATGTTGAGTTTGTAAGCATTCTCTCCGAATACTTTTATGATGGCCTTCGTTTCTGAAATATCGCCAAGAGGGGTTGAGGTGCCATGGACATTGATATACTGAATGTCCTCAGGTTGCAATCCGGCGTCTTTTAAAGCAAGCTTCATGACATTACGTGCACCCAGGCCTTCCGGATGAGGTGCAGTGAGATGATACGCATCGGCTGTCATACCTGTGCCAATAAGCTCAGCATAAATCTTTGCTCCCCTTGCCTTTGCATGATCGAGATCCTCAACAATGAGTGCTCCCGCTCCTTCGCCCATAACAAATCCGTCGCGGGTAAGGTCGAAAGGGCGCGATGCCGTCATATATTCCGCGTTATTGGTCGACATGGCCAGCATGGCATTGAATCCCCCGATGCCGGGTTCATTAATTGCAGCTTCGGATCCTCCGCAGACAAAAATATCTGCTTTGTCGAGCTTTATATAATTAAAGGCGTCGATCAGGGAATGTGTCGATGAGGCACATGCGGATACAGTGGCAAAATTAGGACCTCTGAATCCGTATTTGATCGAGATCGAACCTGAGGCAATATTGCCTATCATTTTCGGAATGAAGAATGGACTGAACCTCGGGGTGCCATCTCCAAGGACAAAGCTCCTTATGGCATCGAAGAATGTGTAAAGCCCGCCAATCCCTGATGACCAGAGCACGCCAATCCTGTCC
>JBAVOD010000353.1:0-5247 GCA_049691735.1 Bacteroidales bacterium | reverse complement strand
CCTTTGAATCCTTATTGACAAGAATGCTCATAAGTACAAGATATTTAACGCAATAATAAATTTATAAATCCGGTTATGACACTTGTTGCCCGGTTGCCTGACCTTCAAATATACCTTAATTATTTAGAACCATTTAGCTATCTTTGACAATTAAAGTTACAATTTCCGGATGTCCAATATTGAGCCGGTTTTATATATCGGGATCTCACAGTCTTTTTTTGCGGGACTACTCATCTCGACCAAAAAACCTTACAGTACCGCCAACAGGCTTATGGCTGCATGGCTATTCCTAATCTGTACCGAGCTTATTTTTGCACTTATCAACAGCACTGTGATCGAGATGTATTCCTTCCCCTTCATCACGTTCACATACGGTCCCCTGCTCTATCTCTATATTAAGTTCATGACAGTCCCCGACAGGAAATTCAACTGGCTGTCGTTGCTCCATTTCGTTCCGTTTGTCGCATTCTTTACGGTTTCTGTAATTTTCAGGTCCGAGCCGCTTGTGAGGGACCTTAGAAGCTTTTTCAGGCCCGACAAGCTGATTACATTACGGATCGTTTATTCGCTCTCGTTATTCTTTTCAATAACTGTTTACAGTACCCTGGCCTTCATAGAGATAAAAAAACACCAGGGCAACCTTAAGAATCTTGTATCATTCACTTCCGAAAAGATCACCCTTAACTGGCTGAAGGTCCTTTCTATAAGCTTCTACGTTGCTTACTTCGTGCTATTTATATTCGGGGGCCTGAATATGATCGGAAATATAATCCCGTTCGATCCGTATTTCGTAATCTTTGGTTTCATTGCCTTGTTTTCAATAGTTTACAGCTTTTACGGGATAAAACAACCGGTAATCTTCGGTGAAGTTTTCAGAAATAACGGGGATGAGAAAAAAGAAACTGAAAAATATCTCAGAAGCAAGCTGAAAGACGAACAGGCTGACAAATACCTGAAGAAACTTCTTTTACTGATGGAGACCCGTAAGCCCTACCTCAACGGGAACCTTACCATCCATGACCTTTCGAGGATGACCGGTATTTCGCGTCATCATATAACCCAGGTACTCAATGAGAAGCATAAGCGGAACTTTTTCACTTTCATAAATGAGTACCGGGTCAGGGAAGTTGTTGAGAGGTTCAATGACCCCAAATTCAATAATTATACCCTGCTCGCCATCGCATTTGATTCCGGCTTCAATTCCAAAGCTACATTCAATTCGATATTCAAAAGCCAAAAAGGCATCACGCCAAGCCAATACAGGGAAAAGATGACCGGGATTTCCAGATAAATCACAGGTTCAGACTCAGCGGATCAGACAATCTTTTTCCGGTCATGTCGTACGGATTCAGCGGCTCGGACGACACGTGTCAGATCTATTCCTTCATTTGCATCAAAAACTCCGGATGCAGCTTAAATCAATCCTCGTCTTATTAACAATGTCATTGAGTTTCATAACTCATGGGCAGGACACAATATCGCATGACACTACGACCGACGCCGGTATTAAGTTCGGTATCGGGGGATTTATAAGGGCGGGCTTCTATACCTGGACCGACAAAACCGATAAGAAGCTTTATATTCCAACAGCCTTTTCAGATTTCGGGATTAAAGCCGATGCGGGTAATAGGAATTTCAGGGCATTTGCCGACATGAGGGTCAGGTACGGGTCGGAGTTCAGTAATCCGGTAACCCGGTTTGATTTCAGGGAAGCCTATGTGAGCGTCAACGGCAGGACATGGGATTTGACCGCCGGTCAGAGGATCATAAAATGGGGACGTGCTGACTTTACAAATCCAACCTCAAAACTGAGTCCTCAGAACTTTATCTCAAGATCGCCCGACAGGGAGGACATGGACCTGGGCAATCTGCTGGCGGCTCTGAACTGGCATCCCTCCCCCGTTTTAAACCTGGAAGCAGTGGTTGTTCCTTATTACAGATCTTCCACGCTTATAATAGATCCGGTACCGCTCCCGGCAAATGTTGAGATCAGTCAGATTAATTCTCTTGTAACGGATTCGAAAATGTTTGGCTATGCACTTAAGGCCGATCTGCATCTGCATGGTTTTGACTGGAGCCTCTCGTGGTTTGACGGATACGACCCTATGCCGGGAATTGCCCTTACAAAATTCAACCTCGACCTCAGTCAGCCGGTTCCGGTGTCATCGATCGGATTAACGGTCACCCCTTACAAAACAAGGATGCTGGGAACTGACTTTGAAACCACGTTGGGTGGCTTTGGAATTCGTGGCGAAGCTGCCTGGACAATGCCTTCACTTTCATTCAGGAATTATGAGTACGTTCCCATGCCCGAGATAAAGTGGGTAGCCGGGACGGACTGGACTTCAGGGATCTGGCGCTTTATAATTGAATACAGCGGAAAGTACATAACCGATTTTGCACCGTCAACAGCAGGATCGCTGATAGGAACAGTGCCTGACTATGCGCAACTGGCCGAGATAATGGCACTACCGGGCTTCGATCCGGAGAATTATGCCAGGGAACAGGTTGGCGCCTTCAACCGGCTTTATAATTTCCAGCTCGACAGGTTCAATCATTCGGCCGGTTTCCGTGCTGAAGCTGAGATGGCTTATGGCAGGGTCATCCCGTCGGTTTTTGCAATGTATAACTTCACTACCCGCGATTTAATGGCAATACCCGAAATAAAAGTTAAACCGGCCGATGGCCTTGCGGTCTCAGTGGGCGCCGAGCTTTACCAGGGACGCCAGGGTTCGCTGTACAACCTTGTGAAAGACTTTATGGATGGTGTATATTTTTCAATCAGAGTAGATTTTTGATATCATGGGAGATTTAATTTATAAATACAGATGGTTAATAATAATTGCCTGCATTCTTTTGGGGGCGGGTTCAATCGTTCTTTTACCCCGGATGAAAACTGATCCGGAAATACGGAATTATGTTCCCGCCTCGATCCCCTCAAGAACCCGGACAGACAAGATCGAAAAGGAATTCGGCGTGCAGGACATGGTGGTTGTCCTGTTCTCCGACAGCTGTATTCTTGATAAAGATAACTTGCAGCAGATCAAGAATATAGATAAGGCTATTTCAAGGATTAGTGGAATCTCATCGAGGGTATCGCCGTTTACTGTAAGAACTATCAGGAATGAAGATGGCGCCATGGTTGTCAATCCGCTCATTAAACGAATTCCCGGCGATCGTGCAGCAGTTAAAGATCTTGGCAGGGAAATAATTGCCAGCAGGTTTGCGCGCGATGTGGTGATCTCGTCAGATCTCACGGCTGCCTCAATAGCTGCCACGGTAAACGGATCGGAAGAAGAGGGAAAGACTATCAGTAAAATAGACTCGGTGATCAATGCGAATCCCGGAAAATCAAAGATCCTGACAGGGGGCCTGCCATATATCAGGCAGAACATTGTGCGCGACGTGAAGAAGGATGGCATTGTACTGGTTCCGCTCGCGCTGCTTATAATGTTGCTTATTCTCAAGGCAAACCTTGGTTCATGGCGAAACGTAATGATGCCTTTTTCAGTTGTTTTTCTTGCCACAGCTTTCAGCGTGGCGCTCATTCCGCTTCTTGGGTGGAAAATGTCAATTATTACCCTGCTTGTTCCCGTGATCCTGATTGCAGTTGCCAACAATTACGGAATTTATCTCGCCTCAAGATATCAGGAGCTTAAGCATGAGAACCCCCACGCTTCACCGCATGAGCTTGTCAGATACCTGCTTCGTTCACTGAACATGCCAATCCTGTTCAGCGGACTTACTACAATTGCAGGCATACTCGGATTACTTACCCATTCGATAATACCTGCCAGGCAGGTCGGGATCCTTGCAGCCTCGGGGGTAACAGTTGCACTTATGATGAGCCTTCTGCTTATTCCTGCCATGATCTTTACAAGCCGTAGCGGAATCAGCGCCACTGCACGGGCCAATGGCAGGGGATTTGCATTTGGCGCGATACTTGACAGGCTTTCAGCTGTCATTATCAGGAATCCGGGAAGGATCCTCCTGATCTCGCTGATAACCATAGTGACCATATCTTCGGGGATTTTCCTGTTAAAGATCAACACAAACCAGGAAAACTATTTTCCTGAAAAAAGCCCGGTACGCCAGGCTTCCGGTCTGATCAGTTCAAAATTCGGGGGCACGCAGTCCATATCGATCATGGTATCGGGAGATATCGACGATCCTGAAATCATGAAAGGAATAGATAATGTCACCACAAAGCTCGGACAGGAAAAGGGGGTTGGCAATGTTTTCTCTATCTCTCAGGCTGTAAGAGAGATGAGTAAGGCTATCTACACAAGTGGTGAATATGGCTATGACCGTATACCGGATTCCCGTGATGCGATAGCCCAGATGTTCGAGCTGTACAATATGAGCGGCAGTCCCGATGACTTCAAACAACTGGTAAATCTTGAAAATACAAAAGCACATATTCTTGTCAGGCTCTCAGAGCCCGAAAACAATGTCATACGTGCTCTTGAAACGAAGATCTCCTCCTGGACAAAGGATATCCCTGCTGAAGTTACAGTGGGCGGATATGCTCTTATTATGTCCGATTTTGCGGAATCAATAATCAGGGGACAGGCGTTTTCATTGCTTTTTGCAGTAGTAAGCGTACTGATACTTCTTTCAATTATTTTCAGATCGCTGAAGGGCGGGCTTATCGGATCGATACCGCTGGTAGCCTCAATTTTAGTCCTGTTTGGTTTCATGGGTTTTACGGGCATTGCCCTTGATGCTGCCACAGCGCTTCTTTCATCTGTTATGATCGGAGTCGGAGTTGATTTCACAATTCAGTATATCTGGTGCTTCAACCTGCAGATCGGAAAGGGACTTTCATATGCTGAAGCAACAACTGCATCGATGAAAACCATAGGCAGGAGCATAATCATAAATGCACTCAGCGTGATGGCCGGATTCTCGGCCCTAATGTTTTCAGGATTCACTTCAATCCGGTTCTTCGGATACCTTATGGCAATTTCAATCGGGTCGTGCCTTATAGGCGCACTAGTTATTATACCTGCTCTTCTGATGAAATACAGACCAGGATTTATAGGTTTTAAAACCAGTAATTTAAAAAGAAAAAAAGATGAAAAGGAACCCAATCATATTCATATTCCTGCTGCCGCTTTTGCAAGTGGCAGCGCAACTGCCTGATGCCGGACAGATAATGAACAGGAGCCGTGACCTTACGATCACCGGTTCACTTAGTGCGACTGTCGGTCTGACAATCACTGAAAAGAACGGTGCCACCCGCAA
>JBAVOD010000352.1:0-5157 GCA_049691735.1 Bacteroidales bacterium | reverse complement strand
GTTGTACAGTATCGATTTTCTGACAATATGAAGCAGAGTCATCTTCATTTAATCAGTCATATATGATCATCAGCTATCAGAGCCCCTTCCTCAAGACGGAACCTGGTTTTCATTTTATCGGCAAGAGAAGCGGAATGAGTAGCCAGAATCAGGGTTATGCCAAATTCCCCGTTCATTTCTGTCAGTATTTCACCAAGGTTTTCAGCATTTTTCCTGTCAAGCGATCCTGTCGGTTCATCTGCCAGAAGAAGTGAGGGCTTATTTACAAGAGCCCTGACAAGAGCTGCACGCTGTGCCTCCCCCCCTGAAATGCTGAAGGGGTACTTTCCGGAAAGGCCCGAAATTCCGGTTTTTTCCATTAAGGCCTCTGCCCATGTCACCCTGTCATTGTACTCATCCGCGTCAGGCTTCCCGGCAAGAAGGGGAAGAAGAATATTTTCCTTTACAGTAAGATAAGGAAGAAGAAGGTGTTCCTGAAAGACAAATCCGATATTCCTGTTCCGATAGTTTGCCGATTCATCAGGGTTGAAATCAAGGATTGTCTTTCTCTGGAACGTAATTATACCACTATCTGGCTTTTCGAGGAGTCCGATAATATTCAGGAGAGTGGTTTTCCCGGAACCTGACGGACCCGAGACTGATACTGAATCTCCCTGACTGACGGTCAGGCTGAGGTTGTTCAGCACTGTTCCCCGGATGGGAAAGGATTTAAAGAGTCTGTTTATCTGTAACATTTCCTGTCATTTTCCTGTAAATTTCAGCGAGCCCTGCAGACATTGCCGGAAGTGAAAGCTCTCGCAGAACACCACTTCTGCCTTTTTCACCTAATTTCTTCCTTCCTGTGTCGTCCATCAACAGCTTGTACATATTTTCAGCAAGTGTATGTACCGAATCCGGTTCATAGACAATTCCTCCGCCTGTTCTCCCGATAATTTCAGGGAAAGCTCCGGTCGCAGGCTGAACGACCGGCACACCCGCAGCATTGGCTTCAAGCAGGTAAATTCCATAGCCATCATGCTTTCGTACCGGCACGCTTAGAAGATCGATGTTATTAAAGAATTCCTGCTTGTCGAATTCCTGAAATTCATGATATATGACAACAGAGTCTTTGAAACCCGCTGATTCCAGTTTACTCATCTGTTCCCTTACGAATCGCCTGTCGTCGCCCGTATACCCGCCGCTGACGTGCAGGGAAAGATCGTTCATTCCTCTCCATGACTTAAGGATAATAAAGGCATCAACCATCTTGTCAAACCCATTCATCCTGTTCATCCTGCAAAGGTAGCCGATGGAGGGCGTTTTAACATTTGCCTTTACAGGCTCCGACACTCCCTCAAACCCAATGGGCACTATGTCGATTTTGTCCCCACTGATGCCGGTCTTTCCAATAAAGAAGTCCCTGTAATAACTGCTTGGAGTCACGAATGCATCAATATGCACCGACTCCGACGCGATCATCTCCCACGCCTTTGACCTGTACGGCTCAGCCATCTCCTCGATCCAGTCGTCCTCATTAAGTATCGAGCAGATTATCCTGACATCAAGCCTGCGTTTGAGCTGACCTGCAAGTCCGATTATCAGGGCATTTGAAAGATGGATAATATCGGGTTTGGCAGGTTTTTTCATATAACCGACAAGCCTTTCAACCTCATGGCTGCGAAATGTGTTTTCCCCTTTTATCATGTTAAGAGTAAGGTCCTCAAGTCCTTCAGTCCGTGTTGTGCCTGCCTGGTGTGACGCCATTTTCAGCATCAGCCTGTTATCGAATATCCTGTCAAACCAATCGGGCAGGTGGGAGAATATTGGGACCTTTTCCCTGAGGTACAACGAAATGGCACCGAAGAACACATGCCTGTCGAATTCGTTTCCGGTGCTTTTCCTGTCAGGGGGAAGGTAGAGCGGAATCGCAGTTGCACTTATGCCGGGCACTTTCCGTATAGCCCTGACGTACAGCATATCGCGATAACAATTTCCGCAGTAGAATGATCCCCCCGACCCGGTAATCAAATAGGCAATTCTCATATTAATCATTTAGGACCAAAGGCAAGCAATCGTCCGTCAACCGTAAGTATATAAAACCTGTCCTTAATCACTGCCGGAGAACTGTTCACGGCAGTCCCCGTATTGAAACTCCACAGCTTCTTTCCGTCACTGAGCCTGAGAATGTAAATATTCCTGTCGGCACTTCCGAAAAGTACCCTGGAGGCGCTTACAACTGCCGACCCGGTTATGCTGCCGTTCGAACGGTACGACCAGGCTGCTGTACCGTCTGATGCCCGGTAGCAGTAAAGAAAGTTATCCTCGTTCCCTATCACAACCATTCCACTGCCGACTGCCGGGGTAGCCAGAATGGAACCTGAGCCTTCCCGTGGTTCAATTTTCCAGGTAATTTTTCTTTTGGTAAGATCAAGACAATAAAGATTGCCGTCATAATCTCCGAAATATGCCCTTCCGCCTGAAAGGGCAGGGGAGGCGGCAATATAAACACCTATCTGCACGGTATCCTTTTCCTTTCCGGTCAGGGGATCCACAAACCTTGCAACCCCATCGCATCCTGCAAAAACGATTGAGTTATATCCAAAAGCCGGAGTCCCGTTCACGTAATTATCAGTTTCAAGCTTCCATAAGTTTTTCCCCGTTAACGGATCGACACAGTGCAGGCAGTAATCATAACTTCCGAATATGATCCCTGATCTGCCGCCAGATTTCCAGTAGTTTGCTGATCCCGCAATCTGGTTATCAGTCTTGTACTCCCACACCTTCTTTCCGGTCGATTTATTTACAGAATGAAGGACTCCATTGGATGTACCAACAATTACTTCGTCACCAAATATCATCGGCGGAGCCTCAACTGGATTTCCGGTTTCGTATTTCCATTTGATCTTCCCGGCTGAAGTCACCGCGAAGAGCGTCCCCTTGTCATTTCCGAAATAAATAATTCCCTCGCTGACAACAGGTGAAGATTTGGTGCTTTCACCGGTCTTCAGCATCCAGACAAGTGAGGGCGATTCAGGAAATTCAAAGGATGCCCTGCCCGAAAGATCGGGTGTTCCCCTGAAAAGAGGCCATTCAGACCGGCTTTCCTGTGCATTCGAAAGAGAAAAGCCAAACAGTCCGAGAATAATGGATATATAGGTGAGTTTCAATTACCGGATATGCAATATAGATTGTCCCTTGTCCTGATGAATATCTGTTTTTCAGAAAATGCCGGTGTGCAGTCGGTCCTTTCACCCAATGAGCATTCTCCTACAAGTTTGAATCCGGAATCTGCTCCTACAATGTGCATAACACCACTTCTGTCAAGAAGATACACATTATCACCTGCGATAATAGGTGAGGCATAGAATTCCCCTTCAAAATAGTGGGTCCACAAGGTATCGCCTTTCATGGCGTTATAGCACGCAACGTCTCCGCTACCGGTCGAGACAAACAGGTAATTATCGTTTGCGACCGGACTTGAAACATCGGGTGTGTAGGTATTGTCCTCCCAGACTACAGTCCCGGCCTTACCGGGCCTCATCGCAATGAGCTTATAATAGTCGGTTGTCGCATAGACAATACTGCTGTTTACGGCAAGCGAAGGAGCAACATCGCCCGAGACGCCCGGCAGGCTCCACAACTCTTTGCCTTCAACAGGATCGAATGACGAAACATTCGGATTGCCATTAATAAGCAACTGGGGCTGGCCTTCGAATGTCGCCAGCACCGGTGATGAATTAACAGGACGGCCCTGCCTTGGTGTTTCCCATTTCTGTCCGCCGGTGTCCAGGTCATAGCCTGACAGCGTAATCTTATCCTGGCTGTCGTACTGAACAAGCACCAGCTTATCGTAGATTAGCAGCGATGCAGAGAACCCGTATGTTCCTTTGGGGATCCCGGTAATCTTTCCCCATTTAAGCGATCCGTCATGAGTGAAGCACACAAGGTTGCCATTGCCGAAGATCGCGCAGACATAGTCTTTGTTTACGGCAGGGGTAGGAACCGCCATACCGGCTTCCGCATCAGATTCCGGTACCTCGGCCGAAGCACCGGCGAAATCCGATCCGGAACCCTTCCAGAGTATCTTCCCGTCTTTTTTATCGATACAGTACACTTCAAGTCCATCGTTGCCGGCACCTGTCAGAAATATCCTGTCGCCCCATATTACCGGTGAACTTTTGCCTGTTGCAGGAACCGCTGTTTTCCATTTGATGTTTTTACCATCAGTACCATTCCATTCAGTCGGGTAACCTGAGCCTCCGGCAGTTCCCCGGCTTCCTTCGCCTCTGAAGAACGGAAAACTGGCTTCATCGGGCAGACTGACAGCAGATGCAGAAACGACTGCGCCAGCAGGTCCGGCTTTATCCGAAGGTTTTTTACCGGGAGCCGGCAGTCCGGACCTCAACATAAACGATGAAACAACCGCCAGGAGCGTGACTGAAGCAGCTGATATCAGAAGATATCGACGGCTCTTAATACGCTCAACAACTATATCAGGTTTACCGGTTTGGAGGGAACGTGCCTGCTTTTCACTTCCTGCAATCAGCCTCTGGAAGAGCACAAAAATGATTGCTCCGGTAAGCAGCAGGTACGCACCTGTCTCGACCTGCCATCTCGAAGAGAAGTAAGCCTTACGTGCCATCAGGTCCATAGCCCGGACCTGTTCCGCCTTATTGCTGTTATCAGGATCAGCATCAAACTGTTCCGTGATTTTCAGGAGCGCGGGACTGTTGAGCGGATCGATGGTTTTTAATTGTACCAGGCTGAAGATCATGGTAAAGGCAACCACAAGAGTGAATACGCCTGCCCCCAGGCTGATCCCTCTGAATAGCTTGATCTGATTATCTGAAAACTTCATTTGCTATGTTTTTACACTGACGGGACATAATTTAAAACACTTACCGCAGCTGTAACACCTGCCGCGATCGGGTTCATATTCAGTCCTGATCCTTCTGACAGACCTCCTGTAATAACCAATGCCCAGAGAGAGTCCAAGAAATATGCCAACCCATGGGGCACCTTTTCTGAACCTGCCGATTATCGCCTGTTCCTCATTGAACAGTTCATCTTCCGTTTTACCTGATTCATAAAATGCAACTGCTGCTTTCGATACTGCATTGATCCCAAGCTCCTTTCCAGCCCTTATCTCCCTTGCCAGTTTAACATTGTCGTTTACTG
>JBAVOD010000351.1:0-1694 GCA_049691735.1 Bacteroidales bacterium | reverse complement strand
GGGTTCCATAGTTGACAATGAATACCTTGCCGTAAAATACAACAACGGTAATCCTGATGCAGGAAGGGCAACTATCGGTGCAGCCCTGATGCTTAAAGGCTGGCTTCAGTTGTTTGCTGCGAGCCCTGCATATAATTCAACTGACCCTGCTGTTCCGCGTACACCCGATAACCTGCAGGCTTTTGCAGATTATAAACTGTCGCGTTGGGCCGATGCAGCTGCAACCAACAAGCAGTTTATCGACACTTACGGGCCAAATGGTACCGGAGATTACGGTCTTTTCTCCCCCATGAGCACGTTCTGGAATGAATCCAATGAATACAATAAAGAAGTCGTCTGGGACAGGCAGCAGGTGGGAACAACCATGGCGCAGACCTTCGATACCTTCGGAGGCCCGGTATGGATCCAGGGAACATACTATACCTGGGGTAACTATTGTCCTACACAGGAACTTGTCGACGACTACCAGATGGCTAACGGATTAAACATCACGGATCCGCTTTCAGGTTATAATCCACAGAATCCTTATGTGGGCCGTGAAAAAAGGTTCTATGATTTCATAGTCTATGACGGTGCACCCTACAAGCAGGACTGGATGGCAACAGCAGATACCATCTATACAAGGGTCGATAAGGTTCATCCTTCAAAGAACCAGATTGATTTCGGAGGCGATGATGTCGGCAATACCTCTTATTATTTCAAGAAGAGACTTGATAATGCTCATCCGAGAGGCGGTAACCTTGATGGCAGAAATTATGTATATTATCGGTATGCAGAAATCCTTCTGAACTACGCTGAAGCACAGAATGAAGCAGTTGGTCCTGATGCATCTGTTTTTGAAGCAATGAATGCTGTCAGGCAGCGACCCGGAACAGACCTTCCTGCTCTTGCTGCGGATATGACACAGGATGAGATGCGTACTGCCATTAAACGTGAGAGGAGAATCGAGCTGGTATATGAAGGTCACAGGCTGTATGATCTGTGGCGGTGGAAGGATGCAATGGTCGAGCAGAACAAAGATCTTCACGGAATGCTGATCGAGAATACTCATCCTGACGATAACAGCGGAGTATGGACATATACACCAATCTCACTTAACCATCCGCACGTGTTTACCCAGAAGATGTATTTCTGTCCCATTCCACAGTCTGCAATAGACAGGAATCCGAATCTTAAACAAAACTTTGGCTATTGATGAGCTGAAAGTGTTCATCTTATTTATAGGGGCCATAAGAGATTTCTTTTATGGCCCTTTTAATAACCGGCTTTTTATATAAATTTGAGGAAATAAATTCTGATGAAACGACAGATAACCAGAAAAAATATCAGATATATTCCCGTAAGCATACTGTTTGTCATTTACTTCCTGTATTTTGCATTGTTTAACCGGTATCACATCCTTTATCTTGAACAAAACCAGTTATTTGTATGGAGTGCAGATTTTCTTAAACAACAGTTTTCGTTGCCAGGGGGGTTCGTGGTCTGTTCAGGCAGCTTTTTTACCCAGTTTTTTGTTTTTTCATGGCTTGGGGCATTTATCTATACGCTGAATGCGTTTGCGGTATATTTGCTTTCATTCTACATTTTTAAGAAACATAATATTGAAAACATAGTATTATCATTTGTTCCGGTATGGCTCCTGGCAATATTGCAAAGCAACGAGTTCTTCACATTCGGGCAGGCAATCGGGTTTT
>JBAVOD010000350.1:0-2941 GCA_049691735.1 Bacteroidales bacterium | reverse complement strand
GAGACGTCATCCGGTTACGATTGGGTGATATTGTCCCGGCAGATGCCCGTCTGCTTGATGGTGATGCAATAGAAGTTGATCAATCCGCACTGACAGGTGAATCCCTGCCTGCCGAGCGCAAACCTGGAGAGGCAGTATTTTCCGGTTCGATCATTCGTCAGGGCGAAATCGATGCAATAGTATATGGCACTGGTGCAAATACCTATTTCGGCAAGACGGCTCAACTGGTTCAGGAGGCTCACACAGTCAGCCACTTCCAACGCGCAGTGCTGGAGATTGGCAATTACCTGATCGTACTAGCTGTGGTTCTTGTAGCGGTGATAATTGCGTTTGCCATATTCAGAGGCGACCCTTTCCTCACTACATTACAGTTTGCGCTGGTGCTTACAGTAGCCGCGATTCCGGTAGCAATGCCGACAGTGTTATCGGTTACTATGGCGGTAGGTGCTCGCCTTCTGGCCAAAAAGGAAGCAATAGTTAGCCGGTTAGTGGCTATTGAAGAACTGGCGGGCGTTGAAATTCTATGTTCAGATAAAACAGGTACCCTGACACAAAATAAACTTACACTGGGCGATCCGGTCAGCATGAACAATGATTCCGTTGAACAGGTAATACTTTACGCTGCACTGGCATCGCGTGCAGAGAACAATGATACAATTGACCTGGCCGTATTGGGAGGGTTGAAAGACATGGAAGTGCTGAAGAACTATGATTTAATTCATTTCCAGCCGTTTGATCCGGTGCATAAACGAACTGAAGCATCAGTTAAAACAAAAGATGGAAAAACATTCAAAGTAACAAAGGGCGCGCCACAGGTAATACTGGCATTATCGTTAAATGCGGATCAGGTGAAGAACGCTGTGGATAAAGCAACTAATGAATTTGCTTCGCGTGGATTCCGCTCTTTAGGTGTAGCTAAATCTGACGATGGGGAAAAATGGCAGTTTGTTGGCGTATTACCCTTGTTCGATCCACCAAGGGAAGATGCCAGGGCGACAATTGAAACAGCCAATAAGATGGGGGTGAAGATTAAAATGGTTACGGGAGATGCTTTGGCTATCGCAGTTGAAACTGCCAAAAAACTGGATATGGGTACAAATATCCTCGATGCCGGCAACCTGGGTGACGTAAAACATCAGGAAAGCAATGAGATGGCCGAATCGATTGAAAAGGCCGACGGTTTCGCCCAGGTGTTCCCTGAACATAAGTTTCACATTGTGGATGTTCTTCAAAAACTTGGCCATATAGTAGGTATGACAGGCGATGGAGTGAATGACGCCCCGGCGCTGAAGAAAGCCGACTGCGGTATTGCCGTCTCCGATGCAACAGACGCGGCACGTGCGGCAGCTTCCATTGTGCTGCTGAAATCCGGCTTGTCAGTAATTATTGATGCCATTAAAGAGAGCAGGAAGATTTTCCAGCGGATGAACAGCTATGCAATTTACCGGATCGCCGAGACGCTGCGCGTACTGTTTTTTATGACATCGGCAATCCTGATCTTTAATTTTTATCCATTAACGGCAGTAATGATCGTTATGCTGGCCTTGCTAAACGATGGTGCAATCCTATCCATTGCTTATGACAATGTTCATTACAAAGATCAGCCCGAAGCATGGAATATGAAAATGGTACTGGGTATTTCTACTGTACTGGGACTTTTAGGGGTGATTGCCTCCTTTGGATTATTTTATCTTGGTGAGCAGGTATTTCATATTGACCGCGCACATATCCAGTCACTGATGTATTTGAAGATGTCAGTGGCAGGCCATCTGACAATATTCCTGACTCGTACCCGCGGGCCTTTCTGGTCCATACGTCCGGCAAGGATTTTATGGATTGCTGTGCTGGGTACACAAACCATGGCCACTCTGATAGCCGTCTATGGATTTCTTATGACGCCCCTCGGCTGGGGTTGGGCACTATTCGTCTGGGGATATGCCCTGCTGTGGTTTCTCGTTAATGACCGTGTGAAACTGCTTGCTTATAAGATATTCGATCCGATCAAAACCAATAAACCGTCGGAATTGAAACCTGAGATTGCTCAGCAACCTTATGAACTGTACGGACAAAAAGGACATTATGAAGGCCAGGCAGTCCGGACCTGGCTCGATGCGGATGAAAATATCGGGAAGAATTAATCCGATAAAATAAAAAACACTTTCAGGACTATACCTATCATAAAATAAGTGAAAATGAAAATCAAATCAAAAGATTTCAGGGTACGTCCCGGCGAAAAGGTCCAGCTCAGTGAGCGGTCGACGATTGTGAAACCTTTTTTTAAGTCAGTAAAGAAATATAAAATAATGCTGGAAGGACATGTTGAGGAGCTGGACTCATTACAACGCCTTCATTATGCCTCAAACCGTTATGCTTTGCTTTTAATCCTTCAGGGGATGGATGCGGCTGGCAAGGATGGCATAATCAGGCATGTCACATCAGGGATCAATCCGCAGGGTTGCCAGGTATTCAGTTTCAAACAACCGAGTGCCGAGGAACTGGAGCACGATTTCCTCTGGCGTACAACCTACAGGTTACCTGAACGGGGAAGGATAGGCATTTTCAACCGTTCCTACTATGAGGAAGTGCTCATAGTTCGCGTGCATCCTGAGATTCTCAGAAATCAGGGACTTCCTGATGAATTGCTCAACGGGAAGACCTTCTGGAAAGACCGGTATCATTCCATTGTAGAACAGGAGGAGCATCTTTATCTTAATGGTACAAGAATCATCAAAGTCTTCCTCCACATATCAAAAGAAGAGCAGAAAAATCGTTTCCTCGAACGGATTGATGATCCTGACAAAAACTGGAAATTCAGCGTTGCGGATATCCATGAGAGGAAATACTGGGAAGATTATATGAAAGCTTATGAGGCTTGTCTGAATGCAACAAGTACTGACCATGCTCCATGGTACATAGTTCCTGCCGATGATAAGGAAAATGC
>JBAVOD010000349.1:0-4119 GCA_049691735.1 Bacteroidales bacterium | reverse complement strand
CCGGACGAATTTTTACCGTCCCATTCCGTCCATTCATTCCCGTCGCGGTTTGAAGTATGGAAAACCTGGGTTCCGGACCCATTAATCACGGTAAGTTCCGCATACTGGTTCGGAAGATCAAGTCCTTTGATGACAAAAGTATTATTGTACCCTGCCGGGTCATTGTTCGGTGAGAATCCTTCCGGTACTACGAGATCATATACTGTAACATCAATCATGTCCTCAAGCTTGCATGCTCCTCTTGTTATAGTCCAGAGGTACCTGTTAAGGCCCGGGGAGACCCAGGTTACTGAAGTTTGATTTTCGGTATCGTCAACAAAGCTCCCGGAGCCTTCAACGACTGTCCATTTACCGGACCCTCCCTGGATGACTGGATCAGCAACCAGATGGAATATACGGTCGAATGAATACAGTACAGTGTCGCGACCGGCATCTATCGATGCACCTTCAGGCAGGGAGTCGAGCACTACCTCCTGGATGTTCGATACATTGATGCAGCAGCCATAATCGCCTGAGGAAACTCTCCTTCTGTATTTCAGGGTGCTTGTAATTGCCAGGGGCTGGTAACTTCCGTTTGATGCATTATTAATTCCCGCAGCGGGATCCCATGTAGCTCCGCCATCGGCACTTTGCTCCCAAAAATAAGAGTACGTTCCTGAACCTCCTGATAGTGTCTGGCCTGAGGCCTGGGTCAGAGGCGCTGGTGTATTGGATTTACAGACAGTCTGACTGCCTGAAATGGTATTGTTCGTGATCGGGGGAAGCACCGTAACCTTAACGGGAAAGCTTTCGGAATAGCACTGGCCTGAAGTTGCCCTGCGCCTGAAGTATGTTGTGGCAGTAAGAGACCCGGGCTGGTAACCGGTTGAGGTTCCTTCCGGTGAAATATCACTCCAGGTTGAATTGTCTGACGATTGCGCCCATTGATAGGTATAACTTCCCGGAACATCGGTACCACCTGATGCAGGACTTCCTGTGAGCCTGTTTGGAATGGTGTTGTCGCAGATTGTGGTGTCAGTGCCGGTCCCTGAAAGGAGGGAGATAGTATTGTCCGTAACGGGCTTATGTACGTTTATAATGACGGGGCTGCTGTAATCGGTGCATGCCGACGAATATACAATCCTTCTGTAACCGGTCGTATCGGTCAAAGCCGGAGGGAGGTAATCGGGGTTCGTGATACCGGTATATCCCGCAATATCAGTCCATGTATGCGATTTGGTGCTATCCTGCCATGTATAAGTGTACGTACCGGGGCCCTTACCGTCCAAAGGCACCGATCCTGTGAGTTGCGAAGGCGCACTTCCTGAGCAAATTGTCTGATCACCTGATGTGACAGAGTTTCCGGTTAAAGGTGGATAATCATTCAGGGTAACAGGTTTGCTTATGTTTACACAAACGTCATTGCTGCCCGATACCACCACCCTCCTGAAATATTGTTGCCCGGGAAAATAAGCAGCATTCTCATCAGGATTATAATCCGGGGAATTTCTGATCCCGGCTGCGGCAGACCATGCAATTTTATCCGGGCTGCTTTCCCAGCTGTATCTGTAAGTCTTATCTCCGCCTGCAAGTGTTGGCGTAACAGTGGCGGAAAGGTTTGCGAAGGTCATTCCGTCGCAGATCTCCTGCTGTAATGTGAGTATTGAATTATTCCTTATCGTGTCGAGCACAGTAAGCCTGACAGAAGGACTGACGTCCACGCACGAGCCTGATCTTACGGTACGCCTGTACCATGTTGTCTGAATAAGGGCGTCGGGTGGAGTGAAACTTTGAGTGGATACGGAAACATCATTAAAGGTAAGACTATCAGAACTTGACTCCCATTTGAAGGTGTATACTCCGGTTCCATCCTGCAGGACTATTGTTGAATGCAGTGCAGGCGAATTCTGTCCGTAGCACAGAGTATCGGCACTACCTATTATATTGTTCTTTATTGAAGGATGCACGGTAACGACCACGGGCAGGCTGACATCGGTTATTGCAGCCCCGTTATCGGTGACCACCCTTCTGAACCATGTCGTCTGAGGAAGGAGTACAGGAACGGCATAATGCTGCTGATCATTTACTCCCTGGGCGTCTGTGAAATCCAAGTCAGTCGCTGTTTTGCTCTGCCATGTATAAGTATACGGAGGAGTGCCTCCGACCGGTGTGGTTCCGATTATGCTTCCGAATAATATATTTGAACAAGTTGAATCGGTACGGGTACCTGTTGCCACCGATCTGATATAGTTAAAGAGAAAGCCATTCAGTTTTGGCTTGAAGCTGAATTTGATTTCACCTGTCCCGTCAGGGGGATTTGTGGGAGAAAGAGTTCCTCCCGAAATTGTCGCACTTGCGACCGGGCCCGGGATGACCGGAGAACTGAACCATATCAGTCCGCCACCGCCACCGCCTCCTTCACCAAAACCCCCGGCATTTATGCCTCCGTTTCCCCCTCGTGCTGAAATATTTGTCGGGTCAGCAAATCCCTGGAATGAAAGCGCTATTGAGCCTCCCGCTCCACCGCCTCCTGCTCCTGCATTTGATAAGGCGTTTGCCGTCGTTATACCGTCGGACCTTATATAATGTCCGTTGCCGGTGATTGAATCAGCTACTATTATTATAATCCCTCCCCCGTTGCCTCCGGCTGAAGCTGTTGAACCCGCTAAAGCTGTCGAAGCTCCTCCGCCTCCTCCGGCAAAAAGACCCTCCTGGATCAAAGTACCTGACAGGGTCATACCTCCAAAGCCGCCGAATCGGGGATCAGTCCCGCATTGAAGAGGCCCGGATATTTCCAGTCCGCCGTCGCCGCCCTTACCGCGGTTCGACCCTCCTCCTCCTCCTGAGAATCTCCCGTTCCCTCCGCCGCCACCGCTGAAATTCCTGCCCTGCCCCTTTGCGTGGTCAGGGTAAAGAAGGGCACCAAGGTAATCGTGGATTGCAACTCCTTCTCCCTTAAACCCTGCATTGTTCCACGACAGCGGGTAAGAATCCAGGCTGTTTGCAGCCTCATTGCTGAATACACAATCTCCGATACCTGCAGTTCCGGGGGCGCCGGTAAAACCGAGCCCTGTAACGTCGATGTCAGCATTTAGGGTGAGCTTCCTGCCGACAAACATTGCCAGCACCCCGCCAGTGCCTGTTGAACTGTTCCAATCCTGGGACCTGAGGGTTGAAGTCACTGTCGGTGAATTGTAAAACGGGACCTGAACAAGCTGTACATTTCCCCCCACATTATATATATTGCCATTGACAAAGACATCTCTTGTGAAAGTGATCGTGCCGGTTAAGCTATTTATTGTCTGAATAATCAGGAATTCATATGCACCGGGAGTTCCGAGCTGCGTCTGGACATTGATACCATACGATCCCTGCTGCGTCTGGATTCCGACGCCCTGCATCTGGATTAGAAGAACATAATCGCCGGAGGAGAATTGTGCAGCTTGTGCGGGATTAACCTGTACAGAGGCCGGTGCAACAGTTATGGAAGTTACTTTGGCATATTTGTTTACGACTCCCCCGATCTCTTCCTGACCTTCGAGCATACGAAGGCTTGCAGAAACTAAAAAAAGCAGAGCTAAAATCAGTTTGTAAATATTAAAAGTCAGGTCAGATCTCATCCAAAATCAGGTTGAACAAATAAACTAACGCTAAAACATCCAAATAATTGAATAAGCGTTTAAAAAAATTCCAGCCTAATTCCGTGTCTGCTGATCGTCTTCGGGATGAACAAGAGGGAGCTGCACAAAAAATGTTGACCCTTCATCAACCTTAGACTCAAACCAGATCTTCCCGCCTGCATTTTCGACGTAACGTTTAACGATTGATAAACCCAGTCCTGTTCCGGAGGATTTAGTCGTGAAATTTGGAGTAAACATTTTCTTATATAGCAACTCGGGGATCCCGATCCCGTTGTCTGAAATTGATACCACGATATTATCGCCCCGGTCTTCCATGGCAACCCTGATTATTCCCTCGTTCCCCTGGGGGATTGACTGGATTCCGTTTTTGATAAGGTTCGAAAAGATGCTGTTTATCTGTTCCTTGTCGGCATAGATCAGTATTTTTTTATCGTGAGGCCAGGATACCCTGAAGGTTATATTGTCGCTGTTCTTGAAAAGTTCAAGTGTGGTTTTTATC
>JBAVOD010000348.1:0-8969 GCA_049691735.1 Bacteroidales bacterium | reverse complement strand
TATATGCACCGGCTAATTATCATCAGATTCTCCTGTCACATCTTCGTGACTTTGATATCCATCTTAATTTTGAGATCAAATTCACTTCGCTGAGCGGAAATGATCCGGCCAGGATCTTAGATGACAAATTCGTGACCGTCACGGCGTTCCCGCTTAAACACCGGATCGAAGCATATGGATTCCTGTTCAGGGAAAAACCCGGACTAAGAAAGATCATTAAAGAAAGCATTGACAGGTTTGAGATACCAACAGCGAAGATCCCGTCCATCAAGAAAGGGGAGGCCTTTATCACAAAGGCGGGAACGATCATAAAAAATGAGGATATCACCCTTCCTCCTTCCGACCCTCTCTCGTACGCATACTGCAGCGATACAATGTATTTTGACCGCCTTGCCGGTTTTATTAAAAACGTAAGCGTCCTTTATCACGAAGCAACCTTCGACAAAAGTCTTGACGACCTGGCAAAATTCACCTTCCATTCTACCACTTCCGATGCGGCAAATACAGCTAACAGGGCAAATGCCGGAGCCCTTATAATAGGGCATTTTTCTGCAAGGTATAAGGATATCAACCCTCTTTTAGAGGAAGCAAGGGCTATTTTCCCCAATACTTTTCCTGCAATTGACGGAGCAACTTATGACATCTCTGAACTTTCATCCCGGAAAATAAAAGAATAGCTATATTTGCATCTCTTTTTAAGAGGCTTTTTAACTATTCATTCATCGTTAAACGATCAGTCAGTGCAGGAAAAGATTTTGATCCTTGACTTTGGCTCACAATATACCCAACTAATTGCCAGAAGGATACGCGAACTGTCGGTATACTGTGAAATATACCCCTTCGATCATTATCCTGTTCCTGATCAATCGGTTAAAGGTATTATCCTGTCAGGCAGCCCCTTTTCGGTGCGTGATCCCGGTGCACCAAAGCCTGATCTTTCAGCAATAAAGGGCAGGATCGCGCTGCTCGGAGTTTGCTATGGTGCCCAGTTGCTTGTCGACAATTACGGTGGTAATGTACTTCCGTCAGCAACCAGGGAGTATGGACGTGCAAACCTTATTTCAATCGATAAAAACGATCCTCTCTTCGCCGGCATTCAACCGGGTACCCAGGTGTGGATGTCTCACGGCGATACAATTGACAGGTTACCCAAAGGATTTGAAATTACTGGTTCGACAGTTGACATCCTGGCCGGTGCTTTCAGGGTGTCCGGTGAAAAGACCTGGGGGATACAGTTCCATCCTGAGGTTTATCATACGACTGACGGACTACAGATGCTCAGGAATTTTGCTGTAGATATCTGCGGATGTTCACAGAGCTGGACACCTGATTCATTTATCGGAACAACAATTGCAGACCTGAAGGAAAAGGTTGGGATTGACAAGGTGATCCTCGGTCTGTCGGGCGGCGTCGATTCAACTGTTGCAGCAAAACTTCTGCACAAGGCAATCGGCAGTAACCTGACCTGCATCTTTATTGACAACGGATTGCTCAGGAGGGATGAGTACCCGACAGTGCTTGAATCGTACAGGGGGATGGGACTTAATATCACAGGTGTCGAGGCATCTGACAGGTTCCTTGATCAGCTTGAGGGAGTGAGTGATCCCGAAACGAAAAGAAAAATAATCGGTAAGGTTTTCATCGAAGTATTTGAAGCTGAAGCAGCGAAGATACAAGACGCAAAATGGCTTGCGCAGGGCACTATATACCCCGACGTGATAGAATCGGTATCGGTAAACGGTCCGTCGGCAAAAATAAAATCGCATCACAATGTGGGCGGCCTTCCCGAGAAGATGAACTTACGGGTAATTGAACCATTGCGCCTTTTATTCAAGGATGAGGTAAGGAGGGTAGGGCTTGCTCTCGGGCTGCCCGACCATATTCTTAAACGCCACCCGTTCCCCGGTCCGGGACTTGCTGTCCGCCTTCTGGGAAAAATGTCAAGGGAGAAGCTTGCCATTTTAAGGGAAGCCGATCATATTTTCATCGAGGGGTTAAAGCGGAACGGACTGTACGATTCTGTGTGGCAGGCTGGTGTTATTCTCCTTCCGGTGCAGTCGGTGGGAGTGATGGGAGATGAAAGGACTTACGAGAATGCCGTGGTGCTGAGAGCCGTGGTATCAACAGACGGTATGACCGCAGACTGGTCTCACCTCCCGTACGATTTCCTGGGTGCGGTCTCGAATGAAATAATCAATAAGGTAAAGGGAATTAATAGGGTAGTCTACGACATAAGCTCCAAGCCGCCTTCAACAATTGAGTGGGAATAAGCACAAAAAAACCGGGAACTTTTGATTTATGGCATTGTTATAGTAGGATATTTATAAAAATAATAATTGCCTCTTTCCGTTAGATTCTATGCAGGTTTATACACAGAATCTTATCAAAGAGGCAAAATATTCAGAAGAGAGGTATATAATGAAAATCAGAATTAAAGCAATATTCACCTTACTTACATTATTGGTATTTCTCCTGCCGGATAATAAAGCCTCGGCTCAGAAGGCGGTAACAGAGGATACTTATAAGCTTGGACGGACCCTGAGCCTGATAAACGAATATTACGTTGATAGTGTAAATCTTGACGACCTTACTGAAAAGGCAATCGTTGAGATGCTCAAAAACCTTGATCCCCACTCGGTTTATATTTCCGCGAAGGACGTCAGGGAGATGAATGAGCCTCTTAACGGTAATTTTGAAGGTATTGGCATCCAGTTCAATATCCTGCGCGACTCGATAATTGTTATCGAACCTATCCCTGGTGGTCCATCAGAAAAGGTAGGGCTCCGCGCAGGCGACAGAATAGTTAAAATAGATAACGAAAAAGTAGCCGGAATATCCATTTCGACCAACGGAGTGAGAAGCAGACTGATGGGAATGAAAGGGACGAAGGTTGACCTTGAGGTTTACAGAAAAGGCGTGCCCGGGTTGCTCGAATTCACGATTGTCAGGGGCAAGATACCTATAAACAGTGTTGATGCAGCATATATGCTTGACAAGGAAACAGGTTATGTTAAGCTCAATAAGTTTGCTGCAACCACATATGATGAATTCACCAAGGCAGTCGACAGCCTTAAACGGCACAACATGAAGAACATAGTCATTGACCTTCGTTCAAACGGCGGAGGGTATATGGTTGCAGCAACCGATATTGCTGAAATGTTCTTCCGCGACAAAAGGTTGCTTGTGTACCTGATTGGAAGAAAAACTCCCCGTCAGGATTATGAATCTTCGGGCAACGGAGGCCTTTCATCCGACAGGGTTGCTATTCTGACAGATGAAGGATCGGCTTCGGCAAGCGAAATCCTGGCAGGTGCGATTCAGGACTGGGACAGGGGAATAATCGTTGGCCGCAGGACCTTTGGAAAGGGACTGGTGCAGAATGCCTTTTACCTGCCTGACGGTTCAATGATACGGTTAACAATAGCACGTTACTACACACCATCAGGCCGACTGATCCAGGCCCCCTATAACGAGGGTTACGAGAAGTATATTGAAAATTACTACAAGAGGTATTCAAATGGAGAACTGATGCGGGCCGACAGTATCCATCTTCCCGATTCGCTTAAGTTCAGGACCCTTGTAAATAAAAGGATAGTTTATGGGGGAGGCGGTATAATGCCCGATCTGTTCGTCCCTGCTGATACATCATATTACACTGATTATTATAAGAATGTAGTAAGAAAAGGTGTCCTGAATTCGTTTGCGCTTGAGTATTCCGACAAGAACAGAAAGGAATTAACATCAGCGTATAAGAAGTTTGATGATTTTAAAAAGAATTTCAATTTTAGTCCGGAAGACATAGCCTCGTTCATCAGCGAAGCCGAAAAATCAGGTGTGAAATACGATGAAGCCCAGTTCAACACTTCAAAGAATGAAATGCTTACGTTGCTGAAAGCAATTGTGGCCGCGAACCTGTGGCAGACAAATGAGTATTACGAAATTATAAATGAGGACGATCATGTCATCAGGGATGCGTTAAAGGTTATAACGGATAAGGCTGCGTATAACAAACTGCTGGGTTACAAATAACCCAGGTATACTATTGTTTCTTTGCTGAGTAAAAATACTCGTACTTGTAGGTGATGTTGTTTAGGACCTGGCTTTCAGCGAACGACCAGGTAAGAATATCTCCCTCAATCGTGATCGTCCAGTTTAGAACAGTCGATCCTCCTGAGATAGAAAGAGTACTGCCTGAAAGGGTCCAGGTGAATGAACCTGCGAGGGTATCACTCTGAAATATGTCACCGGTACCTTCGCTTGCAAATTGAATGGCCATATCGTTCGGCTGAGCGTAGATTGTAAAGGATGAAACTTTTACATTGTTTTCATAATCCACCTCAGTTACCGATTCAACTGCCCACTTTCCGACCATAAGTTCACTAAGAGGTTTGTCTTTTTTGCACGATGAAAAGATAAGCATAACGAGAACCAGGATTGCTCCTCCACAGGTGGTTAGTTTTTTCATTTTATTTGATTTTTGATGATTACATGTCAGGAATTATAGCGTTATGTAAAAACAAAACACTAAAATTAGGATTTTGTTGATGTTAACATTATGAAATTCATTGCGAAAACCCTGTATGGTCTTGAAAAAGTGCTTGCAGCTGAACTTGAATCCCTCGGAGCAGCAAACATGATGATCGCGAACCGCGCTGTCGTGTTTACAGGTGACATGGAACTCCTGTACAGGGCTAACATCTGCTCCCGCACAGCACTTTCGTTCCTGACAGTTATTTCCGAATTCAGGATCAGGTCACGTGACGATCTCTACAACAACAGCATGAAGATCAGGTGGGATATGTACCTTGATAACAGCATGACATTTTCTGTCGTGCCGGTGATCAGTTCTCCGGTCTTCATTCATTCAGGTTATGCAGGCCTTGTTTTGAAAGATTCTGTGGCCGACTGGTTCCGGAATAAAACCGGCAAGCGTCCTTCCGTTGATCCAAAGAACCCTGATATCGTCATAAACCTTCATATCAGCAACGACATGGTGACCCTCTCCCTTGATTCTTCCGTGATCCCCCTGTACAGGAGAGGCTACAGAAAAGAGCAGGGTGCAGCGCCTATTAACGAGGTCCTTGCAGCCGGCATCATCCTGATGTCGGGATGGACGCCTGATCTTCCATTGTATGATCCGATGTGCGGATCGGGTACAATCCCTGTGGAGGCTGCCCTGATAGCAACAGGTACACCAGCCGGGAAGTTCCGGGATTTTTTCGGATTTCAGCGCTGGAAAGATTATGACGAACAATTGTATCATAAAGTTAAAGTGGAAGCCGAAGGGCACATTCAGAATACAGCTGTCAGCATCTTCGCAAGCGATATTTCGGAAGAGGCTGTAAATTACTCGGCGCTGAATGCAGCATCGGCCGGCGTCGCTGATCTGATCAGCCTGCAACAGCTGGATTTAAGAGAGCTTAAACCGTCTGCAGACCAGGGTTACCTGATCATGAATCCTCCGTATGGTCAGCGCCTTAAGCCGGATGACATTACCGATCTCTATGAAATGATCGGGACTTCACTAAAACATAATTTCCCGGGGTTTACAGCCCTTTTGATTACAGCCGATAAAGATTCACTGAAACATGTCGGGTTGAAGTATTCGGCAAAAACGACCCTTTATAACGGCTCTCTCGAATGCCTGCTTGTCAGGTATGAGTTGTACCGGGGCTCACGGAAAGGAATAAGACAGGAGGAGAGCCTGTAATAATTCCGATATTTGCCATTATCGGTGTATCATTTGTCAAAATGTGCTTTCGATATTTGAAAGGCCGTAAAATTATATGCTCGGAATTTTTATATATTTGTTATCTGATTTTTATGACCTGTTCCAAAAAAAAGCTTAGATGAGCTTTGATGTAGAAAACTATTTTTCTGACCAGTGCGCCGGGAGTACCATTCTTTTTTACAAGGGTAATATCGATTCAGATACGATAAACTTCGTGCTTGACACAGTAGAGGAAAAGCTTGTCAGCGGAAATGAACTGCCAAAGATCCGGAAGAAGGTATACAACGTGCTGGTGGAAAGTCTGCAGAATCTTTACCACCATGTTGATAAAGTCCCTGCCGGCTTCACCGACCAGGTTTCCGAAAAATACGGAATGCTGTCAGTCAATAAGGTGGATGGCGGATATAATATAATCACAGGAAACTTCATTCTTAAAGATAACGTAAACACACTTGAAGAGAGGATAAAAAAGATCAACAGGTCGACACATGACGAAATAACGGAGCTTTATAAATTTATACTTAACCATCAGCGGATCTCATCCAAAGGTGGGGGAGGACTGGGGCTTGTCGACATTGCCAGGAAAACAGGCAATAAGCTGGGATACAGCTTTTTGCCCTATGATGATAAATGTTCTTTTTTCTATCTGAATATCTTTGTGGGAGACGTAATTGAAAAACTTAAACCTAATGAATATGGAACCTATCGTAATTGACGGAACACCAAAAACCCCGACGATTAAATTTGATGCCAAAGAGGGTGTTTTCGAAATCAAGGGACGTTCAATACCTGAAAATTCTGTGGAGTTTTATAAGCCTCTTGTTGACTGGCTTGAAAATTATAAGGAAGCACCCTTGGACAAGACTGTTGTGAATATCAAGCTTGAATACTTCAATACCAGCTCATCTAAATGCATTCTGGATGTATTCAAAAAGCTCGAAGCTATCCACAAGGCAAAGAATGATGTTGAAGTTAACTGGTATTATGAGGAGGATGATGAGGACATGCTTGAAGCCGGTGAAGACTATGAATCGATCATCAGGGTACCGTTCAAGATGATTGAAATTGTTGAATAAGATCTGTTTGACGCAAAAATTGGTTCAGTTATCTCCTATCTGAGGTGATTATAGGGCCGGTGACGGACTAAAAACTGAACTTGCTATAGAAGCTCCCTGTCGGAGCTTTTTGTTTTCTTACCGAGTAACTTTTCGCCCGAGGTGAGTAGCTTCCTGAATAATCTGAAATAGAGAATTAAATAGAGTCCCGCAGTCATCGCCCAGATTACAAGCACATTTACAACATAGGTATCGGCATATGCATTGAAAACAGGCTTTACAGGAGCATAAAAATGTGCCTTTATAAATCCTGGCCTGGGATACATGTAGATCGGATCAAGCTTCTGGACCAGCTCGCCACGGAAATCGACGGTTTTCTGTGTCTCATTCTTGCCGGTCACCATTTCCTCCAGCGAAACATTTGAATAGCCGTTCTTCAGTTTAAGATAAGCAGCCTTATCATGGGCCTCATACCTTGTAATCAGATCATCCTTGAGAGAATTTGCATTGTTGTAAAGGTTTACATAATACCTCCTGACCGATTCGACATAATTTATTGCAGACGATACTGCTTCGGGTGTTATACGGTCTGGCGTCATGGTTTCGGTGTAGCCAAATTTTACTGACGGAAGCGCAAGTGTCTCCTTCCTGATCTCATTGTAAACCAGCAGCAGATCGTCATTAAAATCAGGATCCCGTTCACCTCTGGCAAGATCGTTCATTATTTTATCGAGGTTCCCTCTCAATTTTGAATTCCAGTAGTCTTTCATAAACCTGGCTGAACTCATTGTCCTGTCATAGTCATAAAACCTGCGTTCGTACTTGTTGTCAGTGAACTGCTTGACAGCCAGCGCCTCATATCCCCATCGTGCTGTGATTATTTCGCCATAGAACGGAATAGACACCGGGGATGAGATCTGCGGATTCAGCTTCTCAAACTTTACAAGGACACCGCTAAGAAGTATCTGGGGAATTACAAGGAACGGGATAAGGATGTAAATGGTTACCACCGCCTTGAAGCTGTCGGAGATGACCAGACCCATCATATTTGCAGCAGCCCAGCAGGAGAAAAGCACAAGCCAGTAATCAAAGGTCATTCCTTTTATGCCGGTTATCGTATTCCCTACAAGAACAAAAGTCAGAGCCTGCAGCGCCGAGATAGCGAACTGCACGAATACTTTTGACATCAGATAACTGTTCCAGCTGAGGTTCAGGAATGCCTCCCTCTTGAGGATTTTTCTGTCTTTTATGATTTCCTCTGCACTTACCGTAAGTCCCATGAATATTGCAACTATGGTTGACATGAATATGTACACCGGCAGGTTGCTGTTATCTATAAGATCGTATCGATGGTTCCTTGCGCTTTCGTCAAAGTACCTTATCAGGAACGCCAGGACAAAGGCAAGGACAGGGGCTTCAAAAAGGGTAATGAGAATATATTGAAGATCCGAGACCTTTGAAAGGATATCACGGGTTGCATAAACAACGAACTGCTTTAGTTTGCCCGGGACCTTAAAATTAATTTCAGGCAGTCTGCTTCCTTTTTCAAATGACTCGCTTTTAGTTTCGGATTCATATAGCCTCCGCCAATCGGAAGGAGAAATACGCCTGGTTTCGGTCGGCTTGCCGCTTTCATTGAATACCCTTGTTTCAACAATATTGAAGATCTGCTCGGGATTTACATTTCCACAGGCATAGCATTCACTTTCGCTGTAATTCGCCTGGCCTATCTTCCGCTTGAAGTACTCGATAGAATCGATCGGATTGCCGTTGTAGATCATATACCCGCCCGTATCAAGGATTATTAGCTTATCGAACATCTTGAAGATATCAGACGAGGGCTGATGGATAACAATAAACAACAGCTTGCCTTTTCTTGCCAGCTCTTTTAAAAGATCAAGTATGTTTTCCGAATCTCTTGACGACAGTCCCGATGTCGGTTCATCAAGGAAAAGAATGGCCGGTTCCCTGATAAGCTCTAGGGCAATATTCAGTCTTTTCCGCTGACCGCCGCTTATCTTCTTGTTAAGTGGAGTCCCCACCTTCATGTTCCTTATTTCGAACAGGCCGAGATTCTTGAGTATATTGTCAACCCTCAGGGTGATCTCCTCTTCAGTCAGATTCCCGAAACAGAGCCTGGCGTTGTAATAGAGATTTTCGAAGACTGTAAGCTCCTCAATCAG
>JBAVOD010000347.1:0-6771 GCA_049691735.1 Bacteroidales bacterium | reverse complement strand
GTGTTATATTGAATAATTTTGCGAGTTTAATGTTATTAAATACTATTTCCCAAAGCTTTTTATCAGGATATTTTTCTTCTAAATATCTTGATTCATAGGCGCTTACAATACTTTCATCCATAAATGGATATCTGCGTTCGTTGTTTCCGAGAGCGCTGTAAAACCAGCTATGGCATACTTCGTGTGCCAATACATCATCCAGGTCGTAAGGATCATTTACCGATCCTATGACTGTCAGCTCAGGATATTCCATCCCCGATCCGGCAATAATCGGCCCCTGAACGGCTGTAAAATTATTATACGGATAATCGCCGATCCAGTTTGAATAATCAGTGATGGCGTCATTTATGTTCGAAATTGCGCTCAACCAGTAGAGTGCCTCCTTGTTTGTAAACATTGCCCATGTGGTTATTTCCCTTCCTGAGCGCGGAAGTATCACTTTCCCCTTTGTTACATGATATCTCTTATCGGCAAACCATGCGAAATCATGAATTTTTTCTTCTGTATATCGTAAAGTCTTCATCTGATCTGATGAGGGAGGAAAAGTTGTTGAAACTGCGTTGATCATTTTTATCCAGGAGGCATCACGGGCAAGCATATCAAGCTTCTTAATTTCCTGTTCATTCTGCAGGTTCCCGGTTGATCCAACGATGTAATTGGACGGAAGAGTAATACTTACATCAAAGCTGCCATATTCGGAATAAAATTCACCCTGATCGAGATACGGCATCTGGTGCCAGCCCGAGTTGTCGTAGACTGCCGGCTTGGGGTACCACTGGGAGATCTGGTACGACTGCCCGATGTGACCTAATCGTGAAGTAACACCTTTTGGGATTTTAACATGAAAAGGTGTTGATATGTATATTGTGTCCCCTGGCCGGAGAGGGGCATTAAGATTGATCCTGCAGATATCAACGGTATCGGGAAGCGGATCCCATTTTACCCCGAGGCCATCAACTATAAAGTCCAAAGAATCAATATAGCCTCTTAATTCCGGGTCGTTGAAAAGCTTGCTTTTCCCGTCACGGGTGAAAATATCCCTGGCAAGCGCGGTCGTATTGGAAGAATAGCCGTTTGGCCAGAGATGAAAATATAGAAAGCTGAGAGTATCAGGAGAATTATTTATGTACTCAACAGATTCAAAGCCATCGAGTGCATGTATTTTATCATTGAGAGTCACATTAATTTTATAATTGACCTCCTGTTGAAAATATTTCTGTGACGTGGCCTCCTGAAAAGACCATAAAATCAAGGGAATCAAGAAACTCAACTTTGCCACCGGGATATTCAGGTTAGGCTGCATAAACTGAGCAGCGCTGATTATGTCACTATTTTACACAAATATAAAATTCTTAAGAATTGAACCAAGTAAAACCCTTTATTGTTTAACGAAACTGGTTCTTAATTGTATCAGATATTGAAAATGTGCAGAATGAGTATTTAAGGTTTTCGTTTGCTTACCCCCAAACCCCCCGGAGGGGGACTTAAAAAGGTGCAGTCATCAAAGTCCCCCTCCTGAGCCTTTGCGTAGCCTCTACGGCGTAGCAAGGCGGGGGATTTAGGGGTTCCCAACATCCCCAAAGCGTATTATTATCTCTGAAAGTAAATTCGATTCAGTTGTTAAAATTACTGATATGCCTATCTTTACCCTGAACAAAGGAAGCAATCAGTATGCCCGTCAATACTTTAATTTCAACACTAACTGCATCTGAAGAATGAACACCTTTCTTAAAGCTGTTAAGGCGTGCTTAACTGTTTTGTTTTTTTCACTGGTTTTCAATGCAATGTGCTCAGCCCAGAGTTCACACGCGAGGCCCCGGGTAGGTCTTGTTCTGAGCGGAGGCGGAGCGCTTGGAATGGCCCATGTCGGAGTAATAAAAGTGATGGAGGAAGCAGGCTTAAGACCTGATTTCATAACCGGCGTCAGTATGGGCAGCATTGTTGGAGGCATGTATTCGATAGGTTACAGTGCCGACAGCCTGTACAAGATCCTCCTGGCCATGAACTGGGGTGCACTGTTATCGAACAGGATCCCTGAGAACAAGATCATATTCCCCGAGAAGAAAAACTTCTATAACAGCAGTATTTCCCTGCCCGTATCATTCAAAAAGGTTATGCTGCCCCCGGGCCTGATAAACGGACAGATGATCGAGAATTCACTTAGTTTCTATGCATGGCCAGCCGCCGACCTTGATGACTTTTCAAAGTTGCCTATACCTTATATGTGTTTAGGGGCCGACCTGATCAGCGGTGACGTGGTTGAGCTTAAAAAAGGCTACCTTCCTGATGCTATGAGAGCCAGCATGGCTGTCCCGTCAATATTTACACCTATAAAAATTGATACTGCCCTGATCATTGACGGAGGTTTCCTTAGAAATTTCGCAGCAAGTGAAATCAGGGAAATGGGGGCAGATATTGTGATCGGATCTTACGTAGGTGCATACCGTGCCAACGAAAAGAAGCTGCAGTCGGTCACCGAAATAATAAAACAGCTGGCGTTTACAATGAGCATCAAAGATTTTGATACGGAGAAGAAAGTGGCCGACCTGGTTATTATGCCTGAAATAGAGGATCTTTCGGCGACTGACTTCGACAATGTTGATACCATTGTCCGGAGAGGATATATAGCTGCTCTCCCTTACAGGGATTATTTCGTAAAGCTGGCTGATTCCCTTAACAAATATGGGAATCAGGATCCGATCAAAAACATTCTGGATAAGCAATATTATTCTTTCGACAAGATAGAATTAAGTGGCAATAAAATATATTCGGACAAGCAGGTACTTGAGGTCCTGAACATTGAACCAGGACAGAAAACAGACAAATATCTGATCAGCGAAAGTATTGAATACCTGTATGGCAAAGCATGGTTCGATAAAGTAAAATACAGGGTGGTTCCCCGGAATGATTCCCTTATACTCTGCATTGATTGTGTTGAAAAACCCGGGGTAATCCTATATGGATCACTGCACTATGACGATGCCCTCAGTGCCGGCATTATTTTAAAGTTATCGGCAAAAAATCTGCTTACAAAAGGATCAGTTTTAGATCTTGATTCTTATATCGGCCAGTATTTCAGGAGCAGAGCTTCTTTTCTCCAGTATTTCGACCGTAACCAGAAGCTTGATTTGTCAGCGGGATTTTATGCGGACAATACACTTATTCCACTTCTGAATCTATGGGAGGAAGAAACCGGAAGAGTAATAAGCCGGAATTTTGAATGGGGTGTGGCTATAAACCGGAGGCTCGGAATAAATAATATAATGAGTATCTCTGCTGACTACACAAATATGTATCTGATACCGGAATATGTTTCTGAGACAAATCTCAAATATATTTCTTACAAATATCTCACAGGAACTTATGATTACAGGGTAAATACTCTCGACAGCAAGCATTATCCCGACAGAGGTCTGATACTAAATCTTTCTGCCGGAATTTCAAAACTTTTTACAGCGACTGTTAAAACAGGATCCACGGCCACAGAATTTGAGAGGGATTCACCCGGGGAATTTGATTTTAACAACTCTTTTACTTTAACGGGGGATTTTAAAAGCTATTTCAAAACTGCCGACCGGTTGACATTCTCAATCGGCGTAAATGCATTATTTATTTCTGATGATGCAACGTCTAAACTGCAAAACAATTTTTTTCTGCTCGGAGGAATTGAATCGGTTAATAAGAGATCTATCCCGATGATCGGCTTTCATACTAATGAAATACCGGTTAAGGAGGCAGCAGGGATAAACACTGAACTTGATATAGAATTATTCAAAGATTTCCATCTTAATTTCATGGCAAATGCCTTTGCGATCAGGGAGGTTGCCAGAGAAACCGGATATTCACTGCTGGCAGGTTATGGCATTGGTGCAGGTTATCTGTCAATATTCGGTCCGCTAAAGGCCGGACTGATGCTTGGACACTACAACGATGAAAAGTATTTCAAAAAAATTAAAGGCTATATTAGTGTAGGGTTTAATTTCTGATATACCTCATAGTCCAAGTTCCAAAATTTACTTTTATATTTGTTTATCCTCCTGGTCGGATAAAGAAATGTAAAATATGCCAACAGGGCAATTAATAGGTATTTCATATAAGAAATCAGTAGTTTCACTTTTGATCTCATTACTTTTTGTGATTACCGGTTCAGCTCAACCTTCAGTTAAGAGCTTTGCAGAAGCAGGACACAACAATATTTTTGACAGAGGTTATTTCAGTTATGCGATACTACCATCCTATGATATAAAGGATGATAGTTTTGATGCCGGCCTTTTATTCTCGTTTGGAGGGGACCGGGAAACAAATTTCGGAGGTTATTCCCTGAGGTATACACGCAGATTTTCGCTCCTCAGGCAATCTTTTGCTGTTTCAGGAGCCTATTTGTGGGTACCATTTTCTACCGATCTGAGGGAAACTAACTGGAGCATAGTATTAAACTATACTTTACCCCATTTCCGGTTCGCTTTGGGAAACAATTACCGTACATACCGGTTCAGGAGGTCATTTATGCTGTCGGACGAAAGTGCTACCGGTAATTACCGGATAATCGAACCCGGAAACCTGATGTATGTATTTCAGTATCGCCTCAACAACGAAGAAAAACTTTGGAATCTAATGTTCTCCGCAACTAACAATGACTATTTCATAATCGAGCAGGAGATAAATCCAATGATTATCCTGAAAGGGACTTATCGGTTTAAAGAAAACCTCACCTCGTTTATAGATATTGGTTATAAAAGCGCAGGTTTCCTGTGCATTAAAGTAGATTACTTCGGATATTTTTTACGATTGGGAATGAAATGGGATATCTCAAAAAAGCAGGACATATAATCATTATAGCAATCATATTTTCCTTCCAGTCGTGTATGAAAGACGTGGATTTCAGTGGATTTTTATACACTGCCGAAGGTTCAAATGAAAGGTTTGATAATTCCATGGAATGGAATCTCCGGCATCCTTCTAAAGATTTAGTTGTGAATTCGGACAATTACACTTTTCTGGTAGCGGGGGACTCTCATTGCGGCACTACAAAAAATCTTGATTTTTTTATCGGGAAGGCAAACGCACCTGGAATATCATTCTCTATCATTGCAGGCGATTTGACTTCAGGATTGAAGGATGACTATGATTCGGTATATAAACACCTGACAAACATGGCAATCCGGCCGCCTTTTTTAAGCGTCGGAAATCATGATCTGTTTTTCCACGGCTGGAATACTTTTATCGATTATTTTGGTTCATCAACATATACATTCACCGTGACCTCTCCGTCGGGAAAGGATCTTTTCATTTGCCTCGATAGCGGCACGGGCACCCTTGGTTCCAAACAGATGCAATGGTTAAAAGATATTATGAAAAGTCGTGCCGGCTACAGGAACTGTGTGGTCTTTACTCATGTCAATTTCTTCCGTGAGCATCGTGTGGAAAGCGCAACGCTTCTGGTTGAGGAAGTGTATGCATTGCTCGATTTGTTCTCAGATAACAATGTTGACATGGTGATTATGGGTCATGACCACTGGCGTTCGGTGGAAAATCTTGGCAAGACGTACTATATAACCCTTGATGCTATTGAGGATGAATTTGGGAGCGCTTCGTATATGAGCGTGACCAATCAGAAAGGCGTGATCAGTTATCAGTTTATTGATGTGGATTAAGGGAGCAGGAAGAAGCTGGGGGCAGGGAGCGGAGAGCAGGAAGGTGGCGGGGTGCGAGTTGCGGGGTGCGGGGAGGAAGAACCTCGAGATAAGCAACCTGCAACAAGTCATTCTGGCATCATTATGATATCACTTTGATATCATTTTGATATCATTTTGATATCACTTACTATCTGAAAATTTTATGATCATCTTGAAACGACATGGAAGCAGCCCTGATTCCTTTCAAATGTTGCCCAGCATTTCTTTTCTTTGTTCAACTGCCAGATAACTTCCGCAAGGGCTTCTTTCATGTACCATTTATCGCATTCGGTAACAAACAGCTTTCTGAATGAAAAACGGGCATAGGAAATGTCAAATGCATTCCCGTTCAGATGAGGACTGTTATCAGAAGCATTCATATTTGTTCTTCCAAGGCTTGTGAGGTTATCAGAGGTACGTGTCATCGACGTAATTATGAACCTTGATCCCATCAGGCCATCGCTTTTGACTTTTTTACTGAATCTCCTTCCAATTTCATCAAGAAGCTTTTTGCTGTCGCGTGTCAGAAACGGATAGCTGTATGCCATATTTTCAATTTTATACCGTCTGCGACCTTTGATCCTGACTAATTGTCCGGCTAAAATCCTTTTACCTATATCATTTGCATCAGAACATAATTTTATCCCGGTTAACTGTGCCTGACGGTCGTAATCAACTATTCTGTCATTTAGCTTCGTGCTGTAAATTTGCTGATAGTTTCTGCACTTCCTGCTAAAAAATGAAACCATAAAGGCCCGGTGCGGCTTTGGAATGAACATGAAGCATAATAAAAATACGCTCAGCATGAAAAGCCTCACTTTTAGGCGATATTTTTTCTTCAGCCTTATCCTTCTTATGTGCATAGGTCCCGGATTATGATTCAAAAATATATTCATTACAGGTGAATAACAGGAATGAGTTATTCACACTTAACAAAATGTATTAACATTACGCCACTCCGGGCATACACGTCAACTTAAGTCTCGATACAATTTATTTTGCACACCAGCTATCATGACAATACGTTGTTAACTTTACGTGGTTTTACACAGTGTAATCGAGTTATTTCTTAGTGCTTATTGCCTGAACTTAAGTT
>JBAVOD010000346.1:0-2067 GCA_049691735.1 Bacteroidales bacterium | reverse complement strand
CCTTAGAATGTATGTATATTTTTAGCCCGGGTCTCAATTTCAGCAAGTGAAAGGCTGCTCATGTGTCCGATCCCTTTCCCGCTTGTAAAGCTGCCCAGTACACCCGCTGCTACTGCTGAAGCCTGGGCTACAGTGTCGGGTATATCTTTTGGCGCCTGACACATTCCGGCAACATAAATGCCACCTTTGTCGGTATCGGTAGGACTGCCATTGTAATCCAGCTCCGAAAACCAGCTATCGGAATCTCTCTGCACTCCCAGCATCCTGCTTATCTCCTCCGTACCCTGAGAGGGAATGAGCCCGACTGCAAGTACCACCATATCCACCCTGAACTCGACAAGCCTGTCATTGAAAATATCCTCGCCGCGTACGATCATCTGTCCGTTATTCATTGCGACTGATGCTGAATGACCGCGGACCACGAAAGTCCCTTCCTGTTTGATGCGTTCGGCAAATTCTTCATAACCTTTGCCGAAGGCTCTCATATCAATATAAAATTCATAGACGTTGACATTAGGGATTTTTTCTTTGATCAGGTGGGCGAATTTCAGTGAATACATGCAGCAGACGCGCGAACAGTAAGGATTATACTTCTTGTTTCTGGAACCCACACAATGAATCAGCGCAACACTTTGCGGGGGTATCCCTTCGGGCGAAAAGAACCATTCTTCCTTTTCAGTCTTCTTATTGAACCGTTTGGTTTTAGTGACAATCCTGCCGCCAGTGCAGCCCGATGCATTGGTAAGCCGCTCAAATTCAAGAGATGTAAGGACGTCGGGAAACTTCCCGTATCCATACTGCTCAATTTTGCTTACATCAAGAAGTTCATAACCTGTTGCCAGAATAATATTCCCAACTTCAATATCTGTTATATGATCAGTTTCGTTCAGGTTTATACATTCTTTTGGGCATTTTTTCATGCAAACACCGCATTTCTCCCCCCCCGAAAGAATATAGGTACAATTGGCCGCATCAACAAGGTAAGCGTTCGGAACGGCCTGCGGAAAGGGGATATAAACTGCCTACGCATGGATATTCCTGCATCGAATTCACTTTTGACCTTTACCGGGCAGACTTCGGCACACTGATTGCAGGCAACGCACGATCTGACATCAACGTAACGCGCACTTTCCCTGATCTTAACCCGGTAAGATCCGGGTTTGCCCGAAACAGACACCACCTTCGACCTGGTCATTAAACGGATCATTTCATGTTGACCTACTGAAACCATTTTGGGTGTAAGAATGCAGGCGGCACAGTCTAATGTAGGAAACGTTTTGTCGAACATGGCCATATGGCCTCCTATTGTACCTGTTTGCTCAACAAGGTAGACCTGCTTTCCGGCATTGGCTATTTCAAGGGCCGATTGTATCCCGGCTATGCCGGCGCCAATAATAAGAGTTGAGTGATTTACAGGGTTGCCGCCTGGTATGGCAGCAAGTGGAAAGGGAACAGCCAGTACAGCACACGCTACAATAGCTTTTGCACGATCCATTGCATTTTCGCCCCTGGCCCCATGTTCCTGGAAAGAAGCGAGACGGATTTCATCAGTATTGCCCCCTGCCAGCGCCATCGCTTTTGTGAAAACCGGTTTAAAATATCCGGGCATATCACCTGCAATTACAATCCTGCCGAGCTCGTTTGACCTGATCTGTCCGACGATGAAGTCCACTTCAGGAAGTGGCTTTGGCCTCAGTATCTGCACTGTTTCAACTTCAGGAAGGTTTGCAGAATATTTGGCAATTGCATCAATATTCAGGTTTCTGCTGTCATCGGCCTGGCAGAAAAATATTCCGGTTCGCATAATTCCTTTATTTAGTTTATTACTTTATCGCTTAAATACCCGGTGCAGTCAGTTCCTTACCAGTCGTTGCAATAATTCTCCGTCAGGTTCGCGGATTTCAAGGATCATAGGCATCTGCCCCGGAAAACAGTGCGTAGCACATGAAAAACACGGATCATATGCCCTGAAAGCCATTTCGATCATATTCAGAGTGCCAGCGGTCACTTCAACTCCTTTTTTAATCAGACCAACAGCAGCTTTTTTTATCGACATACTGATTGCTG
>JBAVOD010000345.1:0-2058 GCA_049691735.1 Bacteroidales bacterium | reverse complement strand
ATCATCCTGAGTATATTCATAAAATTATTGAGTACCATGATGTTGGATGTGATACTCCTTCTGACAGATCCAGTTATCATGGCCCGGCTGTGGCAAGTCTTTTAGTTGGTGATTCTATTGGAACAGCACCCGGTGCAAAGATATATTTTGTAGCAGCACCTTCTTGGACAAAAGATGCTAAATTTCAAGCAGATGCTTTAAATTGGATAATTGATAAAAATAATACTCTACCAGAAGGAGAAAAGATAAGAGCTGTTTCTGTTTCTGCAGCTCCATCTGGAATTGGAACGCCTTTTACTAAACATAATTCTCTATGGGATTCTGCATACATCAGGGCAATAAAGTCAGGTATTATTGTGATAGATATTACTGAGAATAATGGTATTACACTCCCATGTTACAATGATATAAATCAACCAGATAGCATTTCAAGAAGTTTACCTGGTTATCCAGGTATAGTTTTCATACCAGATTCAACTCGTATTTGTGTTCCAAATTCTCTCAGGACAGTTGCTGAGGAATACAGACAAGGTGAATATTCCTATACATACTGTGGACGAGGAGGGATAAGTTGGGCTGAACCTTATCTTGTTGGTGTCCTTGCTCTAGGGTGGCAATTAAGACCTGATATTTCTGGACAAGAAATGATAAGACTTTTATATTTAACCTCGTATCATAAGGATATTAAGACAAAGATAATTCAACCTAATGCGTTTATTGAATCAGTTAAAGGATATCCAAATTCGAATTAAATTGGTATATACGTAGGACCTAAAAAACGCACTATAACACGGACGGTATAATCAATTGCCTTCGGCAGCCCGGACAACTCCGTTATGACACCAAAACACTACTTGAGTAACCTCTTCCCCACTTATCAAACTTTCGGTACCGGGAGTAATCCTGCTGCCGAGACAAAGTCAATAGGGCTGCCGGCCGACGCTCTGCTGTCACGGTTTTTGCAGCGTCCATCTATCAAGTTCACCCTGGACGAGAAACATCCTGCCCGTCAACCGGGACTCATACGTAAGACTGTTATGCCTTGACGAGAAAATCCTGCATCTCAACCGGGACTTTGCAAAAACCCCGCCAGCCCGGACACAGACGGCAACAAATTATACCGCCGGGCCGTTAGTGTCCATGCCCAAAAAAATGGGGATCATCGTTAACATGACAATTTTCTACCTGTACCAGGACTTATTGCTAGGTTCAGGCTAAAGCAATAGGTTCTGCCAGAGATTTAAAAGCACGAAACACTAACACGGACGGTTTGGTTAATTGGCTTCGCCAGCCCGGACAGTTTCTTAATCGGTCCCCAAAGTCTATGAGAGAAAACATAAACCCGCTTTTTAAAATTCTGCCACCCGGACTATTTCGTACGTCCGGGACAGAGTCAATGGGGCTGTCGGCTGACGCTCAAGTGCCTTGTTTTTTGCTCGCCATCTGGACAATTTTATCATGACAAGACAATTCGCGTCCATCTATCAGGACAAGCAAAAAACATGGCACCCTGACACAGACGCCAACTCACCAAACCGCCGGGCCGTTAGCAATTATGTGCGGAAGCATTTCAGTATTCGGCTTCCCACAAAACAACGCGCCAGAGTTTTTTTACAAAACTTGTTTTGGTGAGACAAATTCTTCAACCATGAAAATTTACTTAGCCAGCCTCATTATTCAGCCGGCGCTCATATAAAAAATTGGCTTTCCCGCTATTCTTTTTTAGATTCTTAGTGCAATACGAGACAAGTTATTCATATTAATAATACTTGTACCGCGACACTTGATCCGGCCAATTTTTTATGCCAGCCCTGATGCTTGCAAATGTTCAAATAAGAAACTCAAAAGTGAAAATTTCTGGCATTTGCAAGGGCACACATTTGCTAACGGTGTCAAAGATCTTTTTTATTTAACGTGACAGTTTCCGACCATTTATCGGGTAGTTAGATTAAGAATATTTTGTGTCACCTTGACAAATCCTGCCTGCTTATCGGGACTTTAAAAAAGGGAAAGACAAGTTGGAGTAAAAAAGAGAAATTGGTCGAGTAGGTAAGGGGG
>JBAVOD010000344.1:0-6636 GCA_049691735.1 Bacteroidales bacterium | reverse complement strand
ACAAATACCACAGAAGCATTAAATCTTATAATCGGCCCGTTTCTTTATCTTTTTATTAAAAGAAGCATCGATCGGGCAGGTTCAAAAAAAGAGTGGTTTCACTTTCTTCCGGCTATAGTTTACCTCGGGTATATTTTCCCTGATTTTCTGCAACCGAACGAATTCCAGTATAACTCTTATGTAAACAGCATGCACCCCGAATGGCCACTTCTTGATACAAATGCAAACTATGCCAGCGATCCGCTTGGCATTAAAAAATATCTTAACCTGGCCACTGCAGCCCAGATATTAATCTACATATCATTGTCCATTCGGTTACTTGCAAAGAAATCAAGACAATCGGGATTATCAATTTCAAGAACAAACGATGACCAGTTGAGGTCGCTAAGGAATATGGTACATCTGCCGGTCGCCAGGACCACATTCCGCCGGAAAACCAGACATTCTCATATTTGCCTATATTTCATAGGATTAACTCCGGCATAAGGTGGTCAATTTGTACCGGCTAGAAATGGTCAGGGTCACTTGCTTTTGCAAAATGATACCTGGACTTTTGCATTTGTGTTATTAACCATTTGTCCTATCTTTGAATGAAATAACCCAATATATGGGTGATAAAGTAAAATATTGGCTGGAACTTTCAGATTATGACCTCGACACAGCGATTGCTATGCTGAAAAGCAAGAGGTATTTATATGTCGGATTTATGTGTCACCAGACAATTGAGAAAATATTTAAGGCTTATTATACAAAACTATTATCAGATGTTCCTCCAATATCACATAGTCTTTCTTATTTAGCAAAAAAAGGATCATTTTATGAACTCCTTTCAGAAGAGCAGAAAGACTTTATTGATCAGATTGAGCCTCTAAATATAGAAGCAAGATACCCATCCGATAAAGAGAGGTTGCTTAAAAGCCTTAATTTTGATAAATGCGAAGAATTAATCGAAAAAACCACTCATCTTCAACAATGGATAAGAACGAAGCTTTAACCAAGGTTAAACAATATAAATTGTTACTTAAAAAATATTTTACTTTTGAAACTATGTATCTTTTTGGTTCTTATGCCAGGGATAATTTTAGGGAAGACAGTGACATTGATGTGGCAGTAATTGTAAGTAATATTTCAGGGGATTTCTTTTCTGTTAATCCATTGCTCTGGAAGCTCAGGCGTCAGGTAGATGACAGGATTGAACCTGTTTTAATAGACAGGCATAATGACAGGTCCGGGTTCCTCGAAGAAATCAAACGAAATGGAATCGAAATAAAATAACCAGTTGAATTAAACGAAGACTGGCAGTACGACTGCATGACTTCATGACAGCACGAATTCTTGACCCTGATCTTCCTATTGTTTCCCACGGGCCAGAGTAGTTGTTCCGGCACAAGAGGTCAAAATTGACCTCTTGTTTCTTTTTATGACGCTCTGAAATCCTCACTAATTCAAGTGATGAGATACATGGAAATTTTCAGGAGGGTTGCTGCATAAGCCGGAAACCTAAACCACACTTGGCCGGTGAAACTGAAAGTGACATAAACAGCATAATAACAGACATTTAAGTCTGATGCGAGATGGTCAAAATTTTCTGGCCAGACTTGGTCAGGATCATCGGCTTTTCCAGCATTTGACATAGATTAGTACTGTCAATAAACATAATATTATGTTATGATGGCGTTTAATTATATTTTCTATATTTTTAAGGTCCTTTATTTTATAATATATTTAATGTTTAAGGTCCTTATTTTATAAATTTACCTATATTAGCAGAAAAATGAATATGCAATATATTGAAAGATCTATTGATAAAGAGTTGCTTGAATGGAAAAATCAACCTTTGAGAAAACCGCTATTAATCAGAGGAGCCAGGCAAGTTGGAAAATCATCATCCGTTAGAAATCTTGGAAGAACTTTTGAGTATTTTATAGAGCTGGATTTCATCTCAAACAAATCAATTCACAGGTTATTTGAAGGTGATATTGATCCCGTAAGGATTTATGAGGAATTATCTCTGATCTTTAACACTCCCATTATTCCCAATAAAACTTTGGTATTTTTTGATGAGATTCAGTCTTGTATTCCGGCAATAACTTCTCTCAGATACTTTTATGAAAAAACTCCTGATATACATCTGATTGCTGCAGGATCACTTTTGGAATTTGCACTAAAAGACCTGCCCTCTTTTGGAGTTGGCAGAATAAGCTCCATATATCTTTATCCCTTCTCTTTCAGCGAATTTCTTTTAGCATTTAAAGAAAGAACCTTGGTACAACTTATTGAAGTATTTAATTTTAATAAACCCTTGTCTGAAACTCTTCATACAAAGCTAAAACAATACCTTATAAGGTTTATTACAATTGGTGGGATGCCGGAAGTTGTAGCGTCATATGTAAACGGCAAATCACTGATTGACTGCCAGAAAATTTTGGAGGAATTGACAAACTCATTTTATGATGATTTCGCAAAGTATAAATCAAGAGTTCCTTCGACGAGATTAAGGGGGGTGTTTTCTTCCGTTATAATGCAAACTGGTTCTAAATTTGTTATTTCACAAATAGAATCACAATCGAACCACCTTCAATTGAAAGAGAGTCTGGAACTTTTAGTGCAGGCAGGTATTATTTTCTCCGTAGTTCATTCATCATCAAATGGTATACCTCTTGGTGCCCAGACAAATAATAAGTTCAGGAAATATCTCATTTTTGACACCGGTATATACCAGCGATTTTTAAATCTTGACCTGTCTGAATTGTTACTAAATACGGAGATCTCCCTTGTCAATAAAGGGGTAATTGCTGAACTTCATGTAGGACTGGAGTTAATAAAAGCCCAGCCGGATAATCAGGCTCCATCACTTCACTACTGGCAAAGAGAAAAAAAAGGAAGCCAGGCTGAGGTTGATTATGTAATTGAACTTGGTGATAAGATTATACCCATCGAGGTTAAATCAGGCATTAAAGGGAAAATGCAGAGCCTTCGGATTTTTATAGAAGAGAAAGGAAGCAAATTTGGAGTCAGAACCTCTTTAGAGAATTTTTCAAGGATGAAGGAAATAAGAATCATTCCCCTTTATGCTATTGGAAAAATCTTTAAAGCAAATAAGCATAACCCCTTAATCTGAATCAAAGAGACCAAGTAACAGGGTTGCAATTTTTTCTGTTCCCCGTTCTCGCACTCACACTCACACTTAATTGTCCATTGTCCTGTTCTGTATCTTTAGTATATTTCTGATTTCGGCCTGTCATCTGTTGCGGCACCAAACTGCTTATTCGGTTGCGGCCCCATTTCTATCTCAAGAGTTCCTCCGTTCATAATCTCTTTATATGTGATATATGACCGGGTGTAGGTGGTACCATTAAGTTTAACCGACTGAATATACATATTCTGATCGCTGTTGTTGACCGCTTTTATGGTAAATTGCCTGTTCCCGGGAAGGCTTATTGTTACATCATCAAAAAGAGGACTGCCGAAAACGAATGCTCCTCCTGCAGGGTTAACCGGATAAAATCCCATGGAGGAAAAGACATACCATGCCGACATCTGTCCGCAGTCTTCGTTCCCGCAAAGTCCATCCGGCTTATCAGTATACAATGTCCGCTGTATAAGTCGGTTCTTTTCTGCCGTTTTCCATTGTTCTCCTGCATAAGCGAACAAATAGGTCACATGATGGCTCGGTTCATTGCCATGTGCATACTGTCCAATCAATCCTGATATATCTGCTGATGCCTCTTTTCCCATGTCTCCCTTGACCACGAATAAACTGTCAAGCTTGGTAAGAAAAGGTTTATCACTTTCGAACAACCTGATAAGGCCCTCAACATCCTCCGGAACAAGCCATGTATACTGCCATGCATTTCCTTCTGTATAATCACCCCATTCGTGTATCGACCGGAAAGGGCTGAACGGTTCGCGGAACTTCCCGTTATCAAGTTTTGCTCTCATAAACTGCCTTTTCTGATCAAAGTATTGCTTATATGAGTCCGCTCTTTTACTATAATATTCAAAATCATCGTTTTTCCCGAGTTTCTTTGCCATCTCTGCTATACACCGGTCGGATATACAGTATTCCAATGCCTTTGAGACCGATTCCTTCTCTTTATCAGCAGGTATATATCCCATCTCCTTTAAATATTTCAGGCCGTTATCATCACGGGTGGAAGTTACCTTCATGGCTTCATATGCGAGGTTAACTTCAAATCCTTTGAATCCCTTGAAAATGGCATCAGCAATTACCGGAACAGCGCTGTAACCTACCATACAATCTGTTTCATTACCCATAAGGTGCCACACAGGCAACTTGCCCTGCTGCTTATAAATATTCAGCATGGAATTAATCAGATCAGGAACACGTTCCGGTTCGATAAGTGTAAAAAGAGGATGTTCAGCCCTGTAGGTGTCCCACAAAGAGAATATGGAATAATTCACAAATCCGGGATTGTGATAAACCTTTTTGTCGGTTCCCCTGTAGTCTCCATTATGGTCATTAAACAGAACAGGATGTGTAAATGAATGATAAAGAGCCGTATAGAACGTTCTTATATCACTTTCTTTTTCCCCTTTAACATCAATTTTCCCGAGTTCCTTATTCCATTTGTCTTTTGCTTCAGCAACTACATTGTCAAAATTCCAGCCGGGTATCTCTGCACTTATATTTGCCAGTGCATTTTCCTCACTTACCGGAGAAATCCCGATCTTCAGCATTACCTCTTCATTATTGGAAGTTGAAAGATTTAGTACCCCGACAATTTTAACACCCCTGGCAGAATCGCCCGGAACAGCTTTATCATCACTGAACAGCCGGAGAGACTCTATTGGCTTTGAAGTCCTTATTGCAAACCATAAGCGTTGATCCTTTGCCCACCCTGTAGAAAACCGGTATCCGACATAAGTCTGGGGATCGGTTTTCTTAAGGAATGTCTCAACCGGCCGGTCCCACCCTATGCCACTGGAGAGATTTATGGCTATATGAGCTTCTTTACTTTCGGGGAAAGTATATCTGTGAAAAGCCACTCTTTCTGATGCCGTCAGTTCAACACGGATACCGTACTTTTTCATGATAACTGAATAATACCCTGCTTTGGCGATTTCGTCGCTATGCGAATACAATGAAGCATATCCTTCAAGAGGGTTCTTTACGGTTCCGGGCGACGACTTTATTTCACCTGTATAGGGAGTAACCAGGACATCTCCGAGGTCCCCTATTCCGGTACCGCTGAGATGGAGCTGCGAAAAACCTGTGACTATACTGTCGGAATAGTGATATCCCGAGCACCAGTCCCACCCTTTCACATAATTGACAGGACCTGTCTGTACTCCGCCGAACGGCACGTTTGCTCCGAGGAAAACATGACCATGGTATCCTGTACCAATAAAAGGATCGACATATTTTGTATAATCGACAGCAACGGGATTAACCGGTTTTTCGTTTTTGCAGGAATAGAATATTATCAAAACTGACAGTATGAAATAAAGCTTCTTCATGGAATAATGGTTAAAAATCAGAATTATTCATTTGTTGACTATATTATTTTTTCAAGAACTGACGGATGATCCCTGGCCACTTTCAGGATAAGTTCACCACTGTCGCCAATCTTTTTATTTAACAACACTTTTGCAAGCGGGGATACAAAAGAAATTTTACCTTAGGAAATGTCCGCTTCGTCGACGCCCACTATTTTGAATGTCTGTAAGTAGCCCCTGGCATTGTTCCTGAGTGTAACAGTTGCCCCGAAAGCAATTTCATCCCGAGAATACATTGAAAAAACCAGTTCTTTTTTCCCATGGTTGGAATAAGGTTGAAGAATTGCAGACAATCAGCACAATGTCCTTCTCTACCCCTCCATATACCCACCCCCGCACATGACTTCATGACAACACGAATTCTTGACCCTTGACGCAATACACAAATCACCTTAGAGTGATTTCTTTTCCCAATTTGATGTCTCCGGATGAGGCTCCAACCAGCAGTTCAAGCCTGCAAAGGTCATTGTCCCATGAATGTGTCTTTTCGTTCCAGTACATAAGACTATTTACTGGAATTGCTAGTTTTATTGTTTTGTTTTCATCCGGATTAAGTGGTATCCTGGAAAACGCTTTGAGCTCCTTTTGAGGCCATTCGACTGAAGGATTAATGCGGTGTACGTAGACCTGCACTACTTCATCGGCAGTCATTCGGCCTGAGTTTTTCAAATCTACTGTAACAAAAATTATGTCATTTTTACGATACTTTTCTCTGTCGGTTTTAAGGTTGGAGTACTCAAAGGTGGTATAAGTGAGGCCATAACCAAAAGGATACATTACCGGGATATTTTTTGTGTCGTACCAACGATATCCTACAAGCGATTCTTCAGAATAATATGCAGAATTAGGATCAGATTTTTGAAATTTATCGCCCTCCTGGACGACTTTTCCTGCTGCGTCAGTTTTTGAAACAAGATTGGCAAAGACATCTGAGCTTTCATCTCCCTGTGGATAATTATGCAGAAAGTAGGCCGGTGAATCTTCGAGCTTAACAGGCAACGTAAAGGGTAATCGGCCACCTGGTGAGATATTACCCAAAAGCACATCTGCTAAAGCATTCCCCCCCTCTGAGCCGTTAAACCACTAAATAAGCAAGGCTTTTGAAAGGGGTTGAAC